>DASRQP010000094.1:0-5709 GCA_035696585.1 Candidatus Acidiferrales bacterium
GATCCCGCTGATTAGCGGACGGTTTTTCTCCACCAGTGATGCGGAGAAATCACAGCCCGTCGTGCTCGTGGACCAAAAAATGGCGGAACGATTCTGGCCGCACGGCGACGCGGTGGGCAAGCGTGTGCGTCAAGGTGAACAGCAACCGTGGAGGACCATCGCCGGCGTGGTGGGAGTGGTGAAGGAATATGGACTCGATACCGACACGCGCATGGTCGTGTATTTCCCTCATTCGCAGCTGCCTGTCGGCTCGATGTATCTGGTGGCGCGAACGACCACCGACCCGGCCAGCATGACGAACGCCATTATCGAGCAAGCCCATGCCCTCGATCCGGACGTGCCGGTGTACGACATCGCGACAATGCAACAGCGGTTTCATGATTCAGTGGCGCGCCAGCGCTTTGCGATGGCCATGCTCGCCGCTTTTGCGTGCTTCGCGCTGATCCTGGCAGCCGTCGGAGTGTATGGCGTGATGTCGTTCCTGGTGACCCAGGGAACTCCCGACATTGCCATCCGTGTGGCTCTGGGGGCGCAGCGGAGGAGCATCCTTTCGCTGGTGTTTCAACAGGGCATGGGCCTGGCGTTGGCCGGCATAGCCGCCGGGCTGATTGGAGCGTTGATCTTGACGCGCTTGATGGCAAGTCTCCTGTTCGATGTGAGCGCAACCGACCCGCTGACATTTGCAGGAGTGGCCCTGCTGCTGGTGCTCGTTGCCGTGCTGGCTTGTTATTTCCCGGCGCGCCGTGCAATGAGCGTTGATCCAATGGTCGCGCTGCGGTACGAATAGCCCTTCGCAGATCGCGCGCAACTCTTCTCCGGAACAATTATTCCCGGCTGCCGCTCTCGAGTGACGGGCTAACCGGAAACGGGCCGACGACCCTTCCTTTATTTATTCCACGGTCACCGATTTCGCCAGATTCCTCGGCTGATCCACGTCGCAACCGCGCCGCACGGCAATGTGATACGCCAGCAGTTGCAGCGGCAAAATCTCGAGAATCGGCGTCAAAATCTCCGGCGCCGCGGGAATCTCGATCACATGGTCGGCAGCCTCGCGCGCCAAATGATCTCCTTCGGTCACAATCGCAATCACGATGCCGTCGCGCGCCTTCACTTCCTTGATGTTCGACACGGTTTTTTCGTAGCGTGTCATCGACGCCGCGTCATTCTCATCCCGCGTCGCAATAATCACCACGGGCAGATTTTCATCAATCAACGCGTTCGGCCCGTGTTTCATTTCTCCTGCGGGATAGCCTTCCGCGTGGATGTACGAAATTTCCTTTAGCTTCAGCGCGCCTTCGAGCGCAATCGGGTAATGTATGCCGCGCCCCAGATACAAAAAGTCCGAATGCCGGAAGAATTGCCGTCCCAGCGCTTCATATTCCTCGTCGCGCTGCAGCACCGCCTCCATCTTGTGCGGCAGGCGCGACATTTCCTGCACGATTTTCTTTCCCGCGTCCGGAGACGTTTTGCAACGCAACTCGCCGATGTGCAGCGCCAGAATCGCCAGCGCCGTCAGCTGGCCCGTGAAAGCCTTCGTCGACGCCACGCCAATCTCCGGCCCCGCGTGCGTCAGGATCGTTCCGTTCGCTTCGCGAGTAATCATTGACCCAACCACGTTACAAATCGCCAGCGTCTTCGCGCCCTTTTGACGCGCTTCGCGTTGCGCCGCTAGCGTGTCCGCTGTTTCGCCGGACTGGCTGATGACGACAACCAAACTACGGCCGTCGACAATCGGGTCGCGATACCGGAATTCGCTCCCGTAATCGACCTCCACCGGAATTTGCGCCAGTTTCTCCATCATGAATTTTCCGGCCAGCCCCGCGTGCCAGCTCGTGCCGCACGCCACAATCTTTATACTCTCGAATTCGCGGAATTCCTTCTCCGTGATGTCCATTTCGTCCAGAAACACTTTTCCGGAGTCGAGCGACACGCGCCCCACCAGCGTGTCCCGCACCGCGCGCGGCTGTTCGAAAATTTCCTTCTGCATGAAATGCTTGAACCCGCCCTTTTCCGCCATGATCGGGTCCCACGTGATGTGCTGCACTGGACGCTCAATGGCCGCGCCGTCAAAATCCGTGAGCCGCACGCCGTCGGCGGTAATCACCGCAATGTCGCCGTCCGACAAAAACACCACGTCGCGCGTGTGATGCAGCACCGCTGGAATATCGCTCGCCACGAAATATTCGTTCTGCCCCAGTCCAATCACCGCCGGAGGACCCCAGCGCGCCGCCACGATTTTTCGCGGGTCGCGCGTCGAAATCACCGCCAGCGCATAAACGCCAGTCAATTGCTTCACCGTTTTTTGTACCGAGCTTTCAAGCGAGCCATTGAAGTTCTCTTCGATCAGGTGCGCGATCACTTCCGTATCCGTCTCGGTCAAAAACTTGTGCCCTTTTTGAATCAGCTGCTGCTTCAATTCCAGGTAGTTCTCGATAATCCCGTTGTGCACCACCACGATTTCGCCTTTGCAGTCGCGATGGGGATGCGCATTCTCTTCCGTCGGACGACCGTGCGTGGCCCAGCGCGTGTGCCCGATTCCGTAGAGTCCATCGAGCGGACACAGACGTATCGCCTCTTCCAGATTCCGCAATTTCCCCGATGCGCGCCGGATATCCAGCTTGCCGTCCCTCGTGACCACGGCGATTCCGGCCGAGTCATATCCGCGGTACTCCAGCCGTTTCAGGCCGTCAAGAATCAGCGGCACCACTTTTTTCGGCCCGATGTAGCCTACGATTCCGCACATAAAGTTCCGTCGCTCGCTTTCTTTCCTTGCTGCGCGCCCGCACTCAGCCGTGTCGCGTGAACCGTTCAGGTTAGCATATTCCGCGGCCGTTAGAATGCGAGCGGAGAAGGGAGAATGCGGATTAGTGAACGCTGCTAGTGTGGTGAGTTGCAAATTCGCTGGATATCCCCAGCGAACCTTCAGGGTTAAAACCCCTGAATTTGCAAGAACTTATTGTCGGAGCTAAAGCTCCGACCCCCTAAAAACCATGCAACGAATCTTTGACTCAAGACGCCAAAGTGGGGATGTTTCACGCCACGATTTCGTAGCGGAATTCCTCGATCACTGGATTGGTCAACACTTCGCGCGCGATTTTCTCCACCTGCGCCTTCGCTTCCTCTGCGCTCACTCCATCGAGGTCGAGCACAAAAAATTTCCCTTGCCGCACGCGCTGCACTTTGGAATATCCGAGCGAAGTCAACGCATGATGAATCGTTTGTCCCTGGGGATCGAGCACCGTCGTTTTCGGCATCACCCATACATGAGCTTTCATGCGCGCCATTATAGCAGGCCAAGCCTCTCCGCTTCCGCGCGAAAATCCGTAATCATCTTGCGTTTCTCATCGTCGCGCACAAATGCGTATCGGAAACTTGCTTCCGCCAAATCCACCAGCTCCGCCGCGCTCAGCCCCATGTGCTCCACCGTTGCTCGATAACTTTCATTGAGGCTCGTATGAAACATCGCCGGATCGTCCGTCGACAGCGTCACTGGAACGCCACGCGCAATAAATTTACGCAGCGGATGTTCTTCAATCCGCGCCTCCGTAAGGCCCCGCAATTTCGCGAGCGCCCCCGTGCACACATTGCTCTGTGAGCAAATCTCCAACGGAATTTCCCGCTCGATCAGCATCTCCATCAAGTTTTCATCGCGTATGCTCGCGATTCCGTGCCCAATGCGCTCCGCCCCAAGCATCTCAATCGCGTCGCGCACCGCCTCCGGCCCGCCCATTTCGCCTGCATGCGCCAAGCGATGCAGCCCTTCACCTGCCGCATACTCGTATACGTTCCGGAAATCAGCCGCCGGCAGCGATTCCTCATCGCCGCCCATTCCAAACGCCACCACGCCCTCCGATTTCATCTCTGCCGCAATCCGCGCCACGTCCAGCGCTTTCTCAGCGCCGAATTGCCGCACCGCGTCACAAATCCACTGAACGCGCAGACCACATCGCGCCGCATGACTCGCTCGCGCCACGCCCTCCCGAATCGCCTCAAAGTTCCTCTCCACATTTTGCTTTCGCAGCAACATCACTCCGACGGAGAGCGTTATCTCGGCATAAATGCAATTCTCCTCGCTCATGCGCGCCGCTGTCACTTCCGCCAGCCGCGCATAATCTTCTGGCTCGCGCAGATACGAAGTTGCCCATTTAAACAACTCCAGGAATTCCGTGAAAGTTCGCGTGTTGTACCGCTCTTCGACAGTTCGTAGCTCAATCTTTTCGCCGTGCTTCCGCGCCAATTCCACCAGGAGCGCCGGCGTCATGCACCCTTCCAGATGTACGTGAAGCTCGGCCTTGGGCAGTTGAAGTATTGCGGCGGGAATTCCAGCGGAGGATTGCATCAGCGCATTACAACCGTTCTACTGCGCGGGCAGCGGCGGCCGTCCGGCATTGTCCCACGCGGTCAGCCAATACGAACCCACGTCCGTCGCCGCATCCGAAATCTGCCGCACCAGCAAGGCGCCCGCCTGGCTGTAAAAGCGGTCGTAGTATTCGTCATTGTAATCTTGCAGACCTTCGCGCGAACGCCGGTCCGCCAGCAGCACGCTTTCGAGCATCGAATGCGCGGTCAGGCAAATTTCAAACGCGCGGTCGGTCGGGTCCGTCACAAACGTCGCAGGATTCGGATGCAAATAAAAAAACAGCGCGTACCGGTTCACCAGTTTTTTCCCGAAGCGGTCGTTGACACCCGACTGACCCGAAAGATGCCCATCGTTATTCATCGTCGTATTGAAAGGGTCATGCGCCATCGAAACATAGTGCGCCAGCAGCGCGGCATCCAGCTTCGCCGCCGCTAAATTCCGCGAATGGAAATCGTCCGTGAGCTTTGCGCTGTACAGGCCAACTTCCCACGGCAGTAATCCATTCGCATCGAGCGCCCGCTTGCTGAATTTCCGCGCCGCGTCCTTGTAAACCCGCGGCACGCCAGCAAACGGATACGCGCCGTAGTGGTCCAGCCGAATGTATTCGTTGTGCAACTGCGCCGCATTTTTCGCCGCTGCTTCCGTCGGATCCGTGACGTGCTGCACTAAATATTGTCGGTTCGCGTCAAAAAATGGCCGCATTTCCTGAGGCAAAGTCGCCACCGCGTTGTTCACCACCAGCCGGTCCGCATTCTCGCCCCAGCCGAACGCCGGCGGCGCCAAGACAATACTCGTGATCACCAGCATGGCGATGCTGGTACGTCTAAACGCACCAGTTTGGAAACATGGCGAGTGTTTTGGGCAGATGTGCGGCAAGCAGCCAAAGTCGGCTGGACTCTCTGTGTTGCGCATCATGAATTTTCTGGGGCGAGTGAGTCCTCGCGATAATGACTGTAGCCCTTCCATAAAAACACAATGGCGAGAATCATGACCACGAAAAGCCCTATCTCCTCGAGTATCCCGGCCTGCAGTAGCCCTTGCCACACAACAGTCCCACCCACGATGGCCAGTAAGAGCAGCACGCTGCTCAATGCCATTAGCGCCTTGTCAGAAACAAGCATAAGCGCGCGCTGTGCCCGAGCATCGGCCGAGCGTCCCGCCGTGCTGTGTCGGACTCCGAAGTCGAAATAAAACAAAAGGCCAATGGTCAGCCAGACAAAAAACCGCACCCAATTTTCCACCGTCAAGCTGGCCATGAGGACAAAGCACAGGATCACGGAGGCGATGGGAATCCAAGGAGAAAAGGGAACTCGGAAGCCACGCTGCCGTTCGGGCTGTCGTTTTCGCAG
>DASRQP010000095.1:0-8836 GCA_035696585.1 Candidatus Acidiferrales bacterium
TTTTTCACCAGCGTGGATTTGCCCGAGCCCGAAGGTCCGGAAACAATCAAGATCAGCGGTTCATGGGAATCAGGCATCGTTATTCGATGTTCTGCACTTGTTCGCGAAGTTTTTCGATCTCCGACTTCAATTCCAGGCCAAGCTGCGTGATCTCGAGCCCGTCGGCATCGATTCCATTTGTTTTCGATAGTAACGTGTTCGTTTCGCGCTGCATTTCCTGCAAAAGGAAATCGAGCTTCTTGCCGACTTCGCCGCCCGCGTCCAGCAATCCGCGGAATTGCTGCACGTGGCTGCGCAACCGCGCCAACTCCTCGGTGGTATCGCTGTGCTCGGCGGCGAATGCAGCTTCCTGCGCCAAACGCGCAGGATCGAGCGCAAAATTGCCGAGCAGTTCTTTCAGACGGGCTTCAAGGCGCTTCGCGTACGCGGGACACGCGCGTTCGGCGAGCACTTCAATTTGTTTCGAGTGCTCGGCAACCGTCGCCAATCTTTGCGACAACTCCTCGCGAAGCGTGCGGCCTTCAATCTGCTTCATCTGGTCCAGGCGGCCAATCGCCTGCGTCAAACACGAGCGAACCAGTCCAGTTAGTTTTTCGATCTCATCTTCGGCTGGCGCGCCCGATGACGTTACGCCAGGCAAACGCAGAATCGCCGCGAGATCAGGATCCGATTTCACTCCAAACTGCTCACCGAGAGACTTTGCGGCTTTCAGATATTCCGCCGCCACTTCGCGATTGATTGAAATTGAGTGGCTGTTCGCCGCCTCCACGTGCAGCGTCACATCCAAATGCCCCCGGCGCACATGCTCGCGCGCGACGCGACGGATTTCCGTTTCCAGAGCGTCCCAGCCGTCCGGCATTCGTATGCGCAAATCGAGGAAGCGGTGATTCACGCTGCGCAGACTCAACTGCACGGCCCAGCCATCCTGCTCGACGCGCGCCTGCGCGTAGCCGGTCATCGACTTGAGGGACTTGAGGATCGCGGACTTCGGAACCGGCGATTCGAGTGGCGATGGCTTGAGCACAGGGTCAGACATCTTACACGGGTCCCGCGGGCAACGGTGGCTCGATTTCCTGGAACTGAAGATGATAGAGCCGCGCGTACGCTCCGGCATGCGCCAACAGCTCTTCATGAGTGCCGCGTTCGCGAATTGTGCCGTCTTCGAGCACGACAATCATATCCGCGCGCCGCACGGTGGAAAGCCGATGCGCAATCACGAAGACGGTGCGATTCTCCATCAGATTGTTGAGGGCGCGCTGGACAAGCATCTCGGATTCAGAATCGAGTTCGGAGGTCGCTTCGTCGAGAATCAAAATCGGAGCATCTTTCAAGAGAGCGCGCGCGATCGCGATGCGCTGCCGCTGGCCGCCGGAGAGGCGCTGGCCGCGGTCACCGATTTTGGTGTGATAGCCCTGCGGCAGTTGCGTGATGAATTCGTGCGCCAGGGCTGCTTTTGCAGCGTCGACGACGCGCGCCTGGGGCAAATCAGGACGGCCATAGCACAAATTATTCCATATCGTGTCGTTAAAAAGAATCGTCTCCTGCGTGACGATGGCCATCTGTTCGCGCAACGAACGGAGATTCACTTCGCAAACATCGTTTCCGTCGATCAGCAGCGCCCCCATCGTGGGATTGTGGAAGCGCGGCAGCAAATTCACCAACGTGGTTTTGCCCGCGCCGCTCGAGCCCACAATTGCTACCACGCTTCCCGCAGGCACTTTCAAATTGATGTCGTGCAAAATCAGCGGCCCATTCTCGTAGGCAAATCCGACGTTCTGAAAATCGACGTTCCTCGAAAAACGCGAGACGATAAGTTTGCCGGGTTCTTCGGCGATTTCTTCCTTGAGGGCGAGGAAACCCAGCACCTGAGTGGAGGCTCCGGCCGCCAATTGAAATTGATGATACAGGCTGCCCAATCTCTTGATCGGTGTGTACGCCCGAAAAAGGGCATAAATAAAACCCGCCACCATTCCGCTCGTCATAACGTTCCGTAGGATTTCCTGGCGCGCCCAAAACAGCAGCCCGACGAACACAACAGCACCCAGTAAATCCATCATCGGCGATGTAACAACGTAGGCTTTCACCCATCGCATGTTTTCGCGCAGCAGCCGGCGCGCTGTGTCGCGGAACTTCTGAATTTCAAAGTCCTCCATGCCAAAGGCCTTGACAACGCGATTGCCACTGACGGTCTCCTGCAGGATTTCGCTCAGATCCGCAACACGCGACCTCGTATTTTGCACCGACCTGCGAATCCGTTTCCCCAAATTCCCGACGGGATACACGACCAGGGGAATAATCAGAGCCGAACCTAGCGCGAGCCGCCAGTTCAGCACGAAGAGAACGCACACAAACGCCAAGAGAGCAAAAAGCTGCTGGAAAAAATCCGCCATATGCTCGGACAGGGCGCTGCGCACCTGATCCACGTCGCTGATCGTCGCCGACATCACCCGTCCTGTCGGATTGTGCTGGAAAAATCCAATCGGCTGGCGTATCAGCTTGTCGTAGACCTGATTTCGCAAATCGGTGATGCCGGCATGTCCGGCGTATTGAATCATCGTGTTGCCAAAAAATTCGGCAATCGCTTTCGAGAAAAAAATCACGACCAGACAAATTGCAAAGACGTTCCAAGCGTTGTGGATATTCGAGGGTAAGAACGAATTCAAATAGATAACGCGATTGCTGTGAGGGAGCGCGATTAACTTCACTTTGTTGGCGGTGCTGTGTGGATTCAATACTGTGTCCCACGCGGGGATAATCATGAGCGCGACCAAACCCTCGCAAAGGCCCACGACCGCGAGCAGCACAACGCCCAGAATCAGCCGCCAGCGGTATGGCCGCACAAAGCGGAAAAGCCCGTGAATTTCGGGAGGAACTTTCACTCGCTGCACACCCTTATATGTTCCACTTTACAGGAGGCAAAATATTCGCGCCAGAGCAGCGGCGCGGAAAAGTCATGAGACGGATCGTTCCAGATCGCGATGCTCGAGTTTGACCGTGTACCCGCGCTTTGCGAGAGCCTTACCGACTGCCTCCGCCATCATCACGGAGCGATGGCGCCCGCCCGTGCATCCGAATGCGATGGTCAAATAACTTTTGCCTTCGCGGATGTAATGCGGGATCAGATATTCGAGCAGCCCTTCGATGCGCCGCAAAAATTGTCCCGTTTGCTTGAATGACCGTATGTATCGCGCGACACGAGGATTCTTGCCGCTGTACTGGCGCAGCTTCGGCACAAAATGCGGGTTCGGCAAAAAGCGCACGTCGAAGACCAGATCAGCGTCGGACGGCAAGCCGAAGCGATAACCAAAGCTCACCAGCGAAATGAGGAGCGGCTTGCGGCCAGCTTTTTGAAAACGCTCGGTAATGGAATCGCGCAGCTCATGAACTGTGAATTTCGTCGTGTCGATGACTACATCGGCGAGCGCGCGAACGGACGCCATTTGTTTTTTTTCGGCGCGGATACCGTCGAGAATCGAACCGTCGCCGCCCATCGGATGCGGCCGCCGCGTTTCGCTGAATCGCCGCCCGAGCGCGTCGTCGCTCGCCTCGATGAATACCAGCGTAGCGGGATACTCGCGGCGCAACCGGCGGTAAACTTCCGGCAAGCGCTTCAGTTGCTCGCCTTCGCGCGCATCGACCAGCAAAACGGCGCGCTCGAAATCGCCCCCGCCTTCCATGTACAACTCGGCGAAAGACGGAATGAACGAAACAGGAAGATTATCGACGCAGTAGAAACCCAAATCCTCAAACGCGCGAAGAACCGACCCTTTGCCAGAGCCGGAAAGGCCCGTGAGGATGACTAACTGGCGATTTTGTTGAGTATGGCGCGACGCCACGGGAGACTGCTCGTCAGCCCTTCTGCCGGCGCTGATGCGTGCTGGGAATGCGCAGGTCTTCCCTGTATTTCGCCACGGTACGGCGCGTGACGTGAATGCCCTCGATATCCAAACGCTTCGCAATCTGCTCATCGGTGAGTGGATGCGTTGCGTCCTCTTCCTCGATCATTTTCTTGACGAGCCGCTTGAGGGAAAGCAACGACATATCGCCACCCTGCGGGCCATTCACCGACTCCGAGAAAAAATATCTCAGCTCGTAGACGCCTTGCGGCGTGTGCGAATATTTATTTGCCACGGCGCGGCTGACAGTGGACGGATGCACGCCCACTTCCTCGGCCACTTCCTTGATCATCATCGGCTTCAAATGATCAATCCCGTATTCGAGGAAATCCTTTTGCCGCCGCAGAATCGACTGGCAGACGCGCACGATGGTGTGTTTGCGCTGTTCGATATTCTTCATCAACTGCACGGCGGCGGTGAAACGCTCCTTCACGTAATTGCGCACGTCGCGATCCGCTGCATCGCGCGCCAACAAGCGCCGGTAGACGGGGCTCAACCGGAGTTGCGGCAAATCATCGTCATTCAAAAATGCCTGCCACTCGCCATCGACTTTTCGGAACGCGACGTCCGGCTCGACCAGTCGCGGCTCGATTTTGTTGTAACGCAGCCCAGGCCGCGGATCGAGTTTCTTCACGGTGTCGACGGCGCGCTTGACGGCCTCGATGGGACGGTTGAGGGCGCGCGCGATTTCCTTCAGCTGATTGTTTTGCAGCATTTTCAGATGATCGGAAATCACCTGCTGCGCCAGAGTGTTCTGCGGATCGATCAATTTCAATTGCAGGAGGAGACATTCTTTCAAATCGCGCGCGCCGACTCCGGGAGGATCGAATTCCTGCACGACGGCGAGCGCCTCTTCTACGTCGTCCGGCGTGTATCCCCCGGACTGGCCAATTTCCTCGAGCGTTGCCATCAGGTAGCCGTTTTCGTCCAGGTTGCCGATAATTACTTCAGCGGCCTTTTGAACTTGCTCGCTGCAAATGCTGACGCTGAGTTGCCAAAGTAAATGATCGGCGAGATTTTGCGGCGAAGATAAAAATTTATCGAAGCCGGGCTTCTCGGTTTCTTCGCGTTCGCTTCCGGCTCCGCTGGCCGCTCCGGTGTCGAGATACTTCGTAAAGAAGGAACTAATGTCGAATTCATCGAAGGGATTCGAGGCTTCTGTTTCGGGGACTTTCTCGGTCTCTTCCTTCACGAATGTTTCGTCGGTGTAATTCTCGCTGACCACGCCGTCGTCGCCGAGCACCTCCAGCATGGGATTTTCCATAATCTCCTGATTGATCATTTCGCGCAGTTCCAGGCGATTGAGCGCGAGAACACTGACCATCTGCACGAGGCCCGGCGTGAGGACCTGCTTTTGCGCGAGCCGGAGATTTAATTTGGGCTGGAGCCAGTTCATAACGTTAATTCAACCGGAAATGTTCTCCCAGATACAAACGCCGCACTTCAGGATCCTGGCTCAACTGTTCAGGCGTGCCGGCGCTCAAAATCTTCCCCCCATGGATGATGTAAGCCCGCGTCGTCACCGCGAGAGTTTCCCGAACATTGTGATCGGTGACCAGCGCGCCGATTCCCGCAGCGCTCAAATCGGTGATGATTTTTTGCAAGTCCATAACAGTCAGCGGATCGATTCCCGAAAACGGCTCATCAAGCAGTACAAACGACGGCTGCATCACCAGGGAGCGCGCAATTTCAAGCCGGCGGCGCTCGCCTCCCGACAGCACGTAACCCTTGCTGTGCCGCACGCCTTCGAGTCCCATCTGCGACAACAATTCTTCCACGCGGTCGCGCCGCTGTTCAGCCGTGATCGGCAGCGTTTCCAGCACCGCGAGCAAATTTTCTTCGACGGTCAGTTTGCGAAAGACAGAGGGTTCCTGGGGAAGGTAGCTGATTCCGCTACGCGCGCGCAGGTACATGGGTAGATCGCTGATGTCCTCACCGTCCAAAAGAACTCGCCCGAAATCGGGGCGCGCGAGGCCGACCAGGATGTAAAAAGTGGTGGTCTTGCCTGCGCCGTTGGGGCCGAGCAGCCCAACCACTTCGCCCTGTTGGATCTCCAAACTGACATTATCGACAACCTTCCGGCCTCGATAGCTCTTGCTTAACTCCGCGGCTTGGAGCTTCAACATGCCAGTTCATTTCTCAACCCGGTGCTTGGTAATGGTTCGCGGGCCTTTTTGCGAATCCACGAGAATCGTATCACTCGCTAAAAAGAAGGTCAATTCACGGCCCGTTGTAGTGTTTCCAGAACCATCGAAAAGCGCCGGTTTGCCTCCGGAAAGCACGAATTTTCCGTCGCGCGCGACGTATTCGCCCCGCTCGGCGGTGCCGATACGCCCATCCTGTTCGATGCGGACGCCGCCTTCGGCGACTGCGCGCTCCAACTTTTGCTGCTGATTGGCGGCCGTCGAAAGGAAGAGAGTGAGAGTTTGGCTGGAAATCGAACCTTGAGAGGACTGCGCGGTTACGCCGCCAGACAGTTCAACTTTTGCGGCGCCGCCAGAGTAAACGGCTTTCGGCGCGCGGACTTGCCATACGGTGGGCGCGCTGGCCTTCGATCTCGCTTTCGACGCGGCAGGAGGGGGCTCCGGAAAAGCGGCTACGACGTTTCCGCGCGCTTCGGCGCGTTGTTGGCTGCGCCAGAATTCAATCGTATCAGCCTGGATGACGTCGCTTCCCTGCCAGAAGCGCGCGTGTCCGGAGAAGACAGCGTGATCCGTTGCGCTCGAACCATTCATTTGATCCGCCGAAATGTTTCCTCCGGCTGCGCCGGGATTTTTCGTGTTGCCGAAATACGTGGTAATAACGTTTCCGGCCGCGCGAACTTCTCCCGTCTTCTGATTGATTTCGATCTGCGCCGCGGAGGAGCGCGACGTCGAATCCGCGACGGAAGCGGAGCCCGTCAGCGTAATTTGATTCGCGGCGCGCGAAATATGCGCTTGTTCTGATTGTCCCGTGCGGCCCGCTTGCTGAAATTTCACGCCGCCGTCTTCTTCGACTGTTTCCCACTCGCCGCTTGCGCCGAAGCTCGCCGTCAGATCTTGCGCCGTAGTGTTTTGCGGCGCGCCCGAGCCGGATTGATGAATGACTTGTACGCCGGATGCGCCGTGGAGCCGCGTCAATTGGCTTTGCTCATCGAACTCCGCGTTTAATTTTCCGCCGCTAATCGTGTCCGATTCTCCGGGCTTGCTTGTGATGATTTGCCCTGGCGCGAGAGTCTCCGCGCTTGCAACGCGGACGCCGCGACGCCCAACTTCGGGAGCAAAATCCACTCGTAATGCGTCGGTGCCGAGATTTCGCTTCGCCGCACCCTGCTGCATTGCGACTTGCACGTTCCCGTGAGCAAGCATCTCCGTGGGCTGCGTCGCGCCATTTTTCGTAGCCATCATGAGATCGACATGTTCGGCAGAGATGTGGTTTTCGCCCTTGCGCGCACGCGCGTCTCCGCTGACATTCCCATTTGCGGCAATTTTCTCGATTGCGCCGTCTGCGAACGAAGCTTCCATCTGATCTGCGACAAGTGACGCTGTTCCGCGCGCGTCTTTGGCGGTCATCTCCGGATGACCGCTCGCGATCGCGGCGCGCGGATGCATCTGCGCGTCCAAATCGATTTCGAGCGCGTTTGCGGACAAAATGCGCTGACCCTGCTTCGCGCGAACGGGGCCAAAAAGCCGCAACGTTCCATCGCTCCTGCGGAATTCGAGCGCGCTGCCAGCTACGTTCACAGGAAGTGCGCGGGAATTTGCGGACGGCGTTATGGTCAATTGCACATTGCTTTGTAGCCGCGCGTTCTCGGTCTGCGGATCGTAAAGGACGCCTGTGGCTTGCCCCGCGCCGCCCGGGAAGCGCATCGTGACGTTGTTCTGCGTGGTGACTTTGCCGCTGTCGCGGTCGAAAAGAATATCGCTGGTCTCGAAATGCATCCCCGCTGAACTGGCACTGGCCGCAGGATTTTTTGCTGCGTTGCGCAAATCGATTTGCACCGTGCCCTGGCAGCGAATGCTTCCAGTGGCGGGTTCGTAGCTGCATTCGTTGGCGCGAACCGAATCGTTTCTCTTTCCTTCGGGGCCATAAATCGTAATGGCCACGTTCTCGAGCAGGCTGCGGTTTTTGTCTTTGTACTCGGTTGCCTGCGATGCGCGAATGGTGAAGAGGGTGTGGCCTCCCACGTTCTTTGAGTAGGTGAAGTCGCTGGATTGCTGAGCGACGCTCGGCGGCACGGACGGCGGCAAATTCTTTCGCGCGGCGCGGTTGGCCAGCCGGCCATGTACGAAAACCGTCGCCACTACCAATGCGATCGCGATGGCAACGCCGGCGGACCAGCGGGCATAATGCGCGGCTTCTCTGTTCTGCATGGATTCGGAAACGCCTCAGTCGTGATTCAGGCTGAAGTCTTGAGTATAGGGAATGGGTTTGCGCACAACAACTCCCCGGGTGAAAACCGCGTGAAAAAGCGACGATTGGGGTGTGGCTGGAAAAGGCCTTAAACTAGACACACCTGTCAGTTTAGTTGTTCAAACAGTTAACACTAAAAGAAAGTTATGTCTAGTTCAAATGGGTTGCGCGTCGACGAAGATCGATTTTGAGAAAAAGCCCCACGCTCACAAGACGAGCATGGGGCACCCGAAAAATCGAAAGCTTAGAGCCTGGCCAGCCGCCCGATGTTCCGTATACCTGATGCCGTCGCATCACAAACTCACAGCGGACAGTCTTGCGATTCTCGGGTCTAGTTTTCGGGGAGGACGCCGGTGGTGGCGGCGGCTACGCGGTCGCGGGTGGTGTTTTTGACAAGGTACATGGCCTCGTCGGCGAGATGCAGCAAGCCGGCCTTGTCCGCGGAATCAAGGGGATAGGAGGCAACGCCGACGCTGGAGGTGATGCGGACATTGAGGGCGTCGTTCTTCAACCATTCCGTTTCTTTGATCAGGCGATGCAAGCGGCGC
>DASRQP010000096.1:0-20630 GCA_035696585.1 Candidatus Acidiferrales bacterium
AAGAATCGAACGGCGGTGAAGTCCTGCCCGTTTTCTGGGGCGATAATTATTTTGAGTTGATGCCCGGCGAAACAAAAACACTCACCGCGCGCTTTCCTGCCGGAACGAAACTGACGGAGGCTGCAAAGCTGGAAGTCGAAGGCTGGAATATCGAATCGACCACCATGACCATCAGCCCTTCGCACGTCGAATCAGCGAAACCTGCCAAGGTAACTCACTGATGTCTCCGGGAGGCCTTGCGCAGAGTCACGCCAGTTTTAAATTTGTTCTTCGTCATCGCTATCCGCTACTCCAATGCGCCAGAGCAGGGAACTAATGCCCGGCGAGCCGTCACAACCTTCCGGACGCGGGGTCGGACTCCGTCGTTCGCTAGGCCTGTGGGACTTGATTCTCTACGGCATCATTATCATTCAACCTGTCGCGCCCATGCCGTCGTTCGGTGTGGTCAGCAACGCGGCGCGCGGCCACGTGGTGACGGCAATTTTGATCGCCATGGTCGCGATGCTTTTCACCGCGATCAGTTATGGCCGCATGGCGCGCGTGTATCCTAGCGCCGGCTCGGCTTTCACGTACGTCGGCCGCGAGCTTCATCCCGCGCTGGGCTACATCACCGGATGGAGCATGGCCATGGACTACATTTTGAATCCGCTGATCTGCACCATCTGGTGCAGCAAGGCGGCACAGAACTTTTTCCCGCAGATGCCTTATTTTCTCTGGGCGATTTTCTTCGCGCTGCTTTTCACCTGGCTGAATCTTCGCGGAGTCGAAACCTCTGCGCGAATCAACGCGTTTCTCGCGGCGGGCATGGGAATTGTGATCGTGATTTTCGTCGTTGAGGCCATCCGTTACATTTATCATCTCCCGTCTTTCGGCCCTGGTTTCTTTACGCATCCGTTTTACGATCCCCGGACATTCTCTTCCTCGGCGCTTTTCCGCGGCACCTCGATCGCGGTGCTCACGTATATCGGCTTCGATGGCATTTCGACGCTTTCAGAAGAAGTCAAGAATCCTCGGCGCAACGTTTTGCTTGCCACCGTCCTTGTCTGCGTGGTCACGGGAGTACTCGCGTCCATCGAAGTTTATTTGGCGCAGCTCGTCTGGCCTGCGTCGCAGCCCTTTCCCGACGTTGATACCGCCTTCGTTCATATCTCTGGCCGAGTCGGTGGCATTTTCCTTTTCGGTCTTGTGAACTTGACGCTGCTCGTCGCGAATATCGGCTCGGGCATGAGCTCGCAGCTCGGCGCAGCGCGCCTGCTCTATGGCATGGGACGCAGCAACGCGCTGCCGCGCTCGTTTTTCGGCGCGATCGAACCGAAGAATCATGTTCCGCGCAATAACGTGTTGCTCATCGGCGCGCTCGCGCTTGCGGGAGCCTTCACGATCAGCTACTCGCTTGGCGCTGAAATGCTCAATTTCGGCGCGCTGCTGGCGTTCATGGGCGTGAACGCCGCCGCATTTGTCCGCTATTACCTTCGCGAAGAGAAAAAGTTTTGGATGAATCTCGTTCCCCCGGTGCTCGGTTTTTTGATTTGTCTTTTCATTTGGCTGCATCTGGGCTGGCAAGCGAAACTCGCCGGAGGAATTTGGATGGCGGCGGGCATTATCTACGGTGCAATAAAGACAAAAGGCTTCCAGCGCAAACTCGTGCAGTTTGATTTTCCCGTCGACGAAACCTAGCGTATTCCAGGTTTTTTTCAAAAAGCCGGAACCGTCAGCCATCGCGATACGTCCGTATAGTGCTAATTGGGACTTTGCGCAGCCGTTTGCGTTTTGCGTATAATTCTGCTCGCAAATCGGGCATACATTTTCATTTGCGATTTTTTATTGGCCGCAAAACTTCTTTTTGAACCACAACCAATTTTCATTTGTTAAAGGAGATGAATGATGTCAAAGGCTCGCATTATTTGCGCTGGACTCGCGGCGCTGTTTCTCTCGACCTTCGCGGCGATGCACGTGTTCGCGCAGGAACAAAAAACAACCGATGAAAAAACTCCCGACGTTTTCGCGAACTTGAAATTCCGCGACCTGGGGCCTGCTGCGGCGGGAGGGCGCGTTGCCGCCGTCGCCGGAGTTCCCGGCGAGCCGAATGTGTACTACGTGGGCGCGGGCGGCGGGGGTGTGTTTAAAACCGTTGACGGCGGTCTGACGTGGAAAGCGATCTTCGAGCACGAAAGCACCGCATCCATAGGCGCGATCGCGATTGCTCCGTCGAATCCGAACTACGTCTGGGTCGGCACCGGAGAGGGCAACATTCGCAACGATATTATCGACGGCGATGGCGTCTATTTCTCCGCCGACGCTGGAAATTCATGGAAGTTTATGGGTCTGGCGGGCACGCAACAAATCACGGATATTGTCGTCGACCCGAACGATCCGAACACAGTTTTCGTCGGCGCTCTCGGCCATGCGTGGGGTCCCAATGCGGATCGCGGCGTCTTCAAATCTACCGACGGCGGTAGAACTTGGAAGAAAGTTCTCTACGTGAACGATTCCACTGGCGTCGCTGACTTGGAAATGGCGCCCGGAAATCCAAGCGTTCTTTTCGCGTGCATGTGGCAGTTTCGTCGTTATCCGTGGACGCTGATGGACGGCGGTCCCGACAGTGCGATTTACCGCTCCACCGACGGCGGCGACACATGGAAGAAATTGACGAAGGGATTGCCGGAAGGCCCGCTCGGACGCAGCGCCGTCGCGATTGCTCCTTCGAATTCAAATCACATTTACGCGCTGATTGCCGCCAAGCACGGAATGCTGTGGCAATCGACGGATATGGGCGATTCGTGGACGGCGGTAAGCGACAATCACGGCCTGGACGTACGGGCATTTTATTTTTCGAAACTGGTTGTGTCGCCGGACGATGAAAATAAAGTTTATTTCATGTCGTTCAATATGATGGAGTCGACCGATGGCGGCAAGACCGCATTCGTTGCCGATCGCGGCGTCCATTCCGATCATCACACTCTTTGGGTCGACCCGAAAAATGCAGGCCGCATGATTCTAGGCACCGACGGTGGCGCGTATCTTTCGACTGACGGCGCGAAGACTTGGCGTTTCCTCGACGGAATGCCCATCGAGCAGTTCTATATGGTCTCGGCAAACAGCCGGCAGCCCTACTCTGTTTGCGGCGGTTTGCAGGACAACAGTTCGTGGTGCGGGCCGTCTTCGGATTTGAGCCGCAGAGGTGTCGCCAATGCTGCGTGGTATACAGTCGTCGGCGGCGACGGCGAATACGCCGTGTTCGCTCCCAGCGATCCCGACATTATTTATACCGACTCGCAGGATGGCTCGATCGAGCGCCTTGATCTGAAGACGCACATAAGCCACTCGATTCAACCGTATCTCGAGGGGGTCGAAGCAGTGAAGCCCGCGGATTTGAAATACCGCTTCAATTGGACTTCTCCCATTGCCGTTTCACCGACCGATGCAAACGAAGTCTATCTCGGCGGCAACGTCGTTTTTAAATCCTCCGACGGCGGCAAGACATGGGCGCCCATCAGCGGCGACTTGACGCGCAACGACAAGAGCAAACAGGAAATCGCCGGCGGCCCAGTGCAGCACGACATTAGCGGCGCCGAGACCTATGACACGATTCTCACCATCACGCTCGCACCCACTGATCCGAAAGTAATTTGGGTCGGCACCGATGACGGCCTGGTGCAGGTGACGCGCGACGGCGGCAAATCGTGGAAGAACGTGGCTCCGAATATCAGCGGCGCGCCGGAATGGGCGCGCGTCTACCAAGTGGGTGTGTCGCCGTTTAATGCGGGTACGGCGTACGTTACCTATGACGCGCACGAGCTCGATAATCGCGGTGTGTATGTCTATCGAACATCGGATTACGGCGCAACGTGGCAAAAAATCACGGACGGTCTGCCGGATAATTCTCCGGCGCACGTCGTGCGCGAAGATCCCAACAAGCGCGGTTTCCTTGTCGCCGGAACGGATACGGGATTGTTTTATTCGTCCGATCGCGGCGATCACTGGCAGCCGCTCAAATCCAATTTCCCGACCGTGCCGGTATTCGACGTTCAGTTCGTCAAAGATCAACATGACCTGCTCGTCGCCACACACGGCCGCGGAATCCTGGTGCTCGACGACATTCGTCCGCTCGAAGAATTCACGCCAGACGTGCAATCGAGCGCCTTCCATCTTTTCACGCCTGAATCAGGAACCATATTCCATACTTGGCGGACGGATGAAGGCCAGGGCGGAGGCTACACAGCGCCCAACGCTCCCACTGGCGCGGTGATTGATTACTACTTGAAGGCGGAGATCAAGCCCACGCCGGAGCAGCGCATGGAACACCACCGGCCCGTAAAAATCGTGATCACGGACGAACGCGGCAATCCAGTCGCCACCGATTACGGCCCGGGCGATGAAGGCATAAACCGCTTTGTTTGGACGATGCAATATGAGGGGCCAGAAACGCTGAAATACGAAAGGACGCCGACACCGAACGAATTCTTCAACGCGAATCGGGGTCCGCGCGTCGCGCCCGGCACGTACAAAGTATCAGTCACCGCAAACGGGCAGACGGAATCTACGAGCGTTACCGTCGAGACCGATCCCAACTTGCATGTGGATCCGTCCATTTTCCACACGGAAGCGGAAGCGGGATTGAAGGCGCGCAACGAAATGAGCGCAATCAACGAAATGCTCAACCGCATCGACGGAATTAACAAAGAACTGGAGGAATTCCGCTCGACTATTCAAGGCAGCGACGACCAGCAAGAGCAGGCGAAATACCGCCCGGTTATCGCCCGCGGCCGCGAGTTGAGCAAAAAACTCAGTGCCATTAAGGACGCGATCTACAATCCAAATATTCAGCACGAAGTCTCTGAGGACGATATCCACGAACTCACGGACTTCCATAGTCAGCTCAATCGGTTGGTCTTTGAGGTCGGCGGAGCTTACGGCGAAGCGCCGAATGAATTGCTGCGCCAGCAAATGATGGAGCTGTTTACAAGAGCGGATGCGACGATCAAGCAGTACAACGAAGCGTTGCGCACGGACATAGCCGAATACAACAAAGCCGCCGAATCAGCCGGTGCGCCGGGAGTCTTCGGCGGGAGTCCCATTGAAGTAAAGCCCGTTAAATAAAATACAGGCTGAACCCTGTTCATCTCACGTTCGGCCCGGTGTTTCTTGCCGGGCCGACATGAGACTTTTACGTCCATCGACAGCCGCTTCGTATTCGCGAAAGCCAGCGCGAGAATTCCCGCGACCGTGTTTTCCGTAGAGTTTTTCTCCGGCCAGAAAATTGGGACTCAACCAACCGTGCACGGGGAAAGCATGCATGTGGTCGCGGGCGCTCGCGCTATGATATGCGGTCGCGGGAGGTAGCGAAGGAATTATGCCAGCGAAGGAACCGATTTATCTAGGAATCGACGTTGGCGGAACAAAGGTCGCCGCGGGCATGGTGACTTCGCGCGGGAAAATCCTTTCGAAAGTGCGCGTGCCCATGTCGAGCCGCGGAAGCGAAACGGAAGGATTGGGCGCGGTCGAGCGCGCCATCGCCGCGGCATTCGAAAGGGAGCCGAAACGCCGAACGTCCGTCGCGGCGATAGGAATCAGCAGTCCCGGCCCTCTTGATCCGCGAAAGGGAATCATCATCAATCCGCCGAATCTTCCCTGCTGGCACAATTTCCCGCTCGCTGCAAGAGTTCAGCGGTTGCATCGCCTCCCGACATTTGTCGACAACGATGCGAATGCTGCCGCGCTGGCAGAGGCGACTTGGGGCGCGGGCCGCGGATACGAGTCCGTGTTTTACGCGACGCTAGGAACAGGAATCGGCACGGGCGTGATTCTTGGCGGTAAAATTTATCATGGGCGCACGGGCGCGGCGGCGGAGGGCGGGCACGTATCGATTGATTATCACGGTCCGAAATGCGCGTGCGGCAAACTCGGATGCATTGAAGCGCTCGCGGCGGGCCCTGCGGTAGCTAACCGCGCGCGTGAACGGTTGGCGAGTGGCGGCGCCGGCACCGGCACCGAAAAACTTTTGGCGCTTGCAGGCGGGAATCCGGAATCAGTGACCGCGGAAATGGTGAGTGCTGCGTGGCGCGCGGGCGATAAATTGGCGGCGTCGATTTTGCAACAGACCGCTGATTTGCTGGCGATCTGGCTGGGCAATATCGTGGACATGTTCGAGCCCGACGTAATTATTTTTGGCGGCGGAATGGGAGAACTGATGTCGGAGTGGTTCGGCCGCATTCGCGAGCAGCTTCCCGCGTGGACGATCAATTCGCGCTGCAGGGAAATTCCGCTGGTTCGCGCGCGCTATGGGGAAGATTCCGGGATCGCAGGCGCGGCGGCTCTGTGCCTTCCGGCCATCAAGACGAAGCCGCGAACAATTGCGCGCCGCAAAAGAAAGCGCAAGTAAGTGTGGGTGCGCAACGGTGAAATCATTTATGCATCCGTAATACCTCGCGCATTGTCACACACGCGAGGCCGCAGTGTTTTCCACTGACCTTCGTTCCATGTCATATTAGAATGTTGTTGTGCGCATCTAGAACTCCGTGAAGACTGCATGAAAGCCCAACGTCTAGTTCTCTCCGCTCTATTGGTGCTGCTGATCCTGGCCGCGGCTGGATTGGTGCTGACCAACTCCTGGAAGAATAGCGTTTCGAATCTGGCCGCAAAACAGTCGTCCGCGGAAACATTCGTCGATGACAGTCCGCTCGAAACCGCCCAGCAACTGGCCAAAGTCGCCGTGACTCCCGACGAACAGCAATACGCAGGAGCGGCGCTGCGGCTCGCGGATCATGAAGTGGACACGGCCTTTGATAATGCGCTGCGCGACGCTACTCGGCACACTCCGACGCTTAGCACCGAGGCGAAAGCGCTCCAGGAGCGTATTGTGCGACGCCAGGCCCGTGTGGATGCGGAGCAGGCGAATATCGCGCGGCTCACCGAGTTGGTTGCGAAAGCTCCGGCTAGCAGAAAAGATGAGCTTCAACAGGAACTGGCGCTAGCCCAGGCGCAAGAATCCCTCGACGAGGATCAACTGGGAGACGCCCACCAGGATTTCGTTCGCGCCGGCGGAGACCCGCGAACCAAGATTCAGCAGGCGCTGCAGCAGCACGAACAATCCGTAGCGGATCTCGACAAGGGAATCATAACGTTTGCAACCAGCAGCTATCAGATATCGACGGAACAGACCACGGCGCGCAATGTGCTCGCGGAAGTTCGCGCGTGGAAATCGCTCAACGCTAAAAAGTTGCAAATCGATTCGGCCCGCCAAGACGCTCTGAGACGAGCAAGCGCATTCGCGGAATCGCACGATGCGCTCGAAAAACAAATTCAAGCGCAGCAAACGCCCATCCCGGCGGGGCAACCCGGAAATTCCACAACGTCCACAGCACCGCCAGCCGCTCCCACAGGTGGTGCGGCTACAACCACCGATGCGCTCGCGCGCGTTCACAAACTCAGCGACGATCAAAAGACATTGGCGGGATTCGACCTGCGCATCGAAGACGAGCAAACGCTCGCAGGAATTTACGGCAAATGGAGCGCGCTCGTTTTCAGCCGCGAACGTATGTTCCTTCGCGAGCTGCTGGAATCGGCTTTCTGGATCTTGCTGATTGCGTGTCTCGTTTCATTCGCTGACCTGCTAGTCCGCGGGTTTTTTCTGAAGCACGTTCCTGACCGCAAACGTTTTCTGACACTGCGCTCGGTCATTATGGTTTCGACGCGCGTGGTTGGCATAATTGTGGTTCTGCTTGTGATTTTTGGCGTGCCGAGCCAGTTCGCGACGGTTCTGGCATTGACGGGCGCCGGACTAACCGTGGCGCTGAAGGATTTTATCGTGGGCTTCTTCGGATGGTTCGTGCTGATGGGCAGCAACGGAATTCGTCCCGGGGATTGGGTGGAAATCAATGGTGTGGGCGGCGAAGTGCTTGAGGTGGGGCTGTTGCGGACAGTGCTGCTCGAAACGGGCGATTGGTCCGACGCGGGACATCCGACCGGCCGCAAAGTAACATTCGTCAACAGTTTCGCGATCGAAGGCCACTATTTTAATTTTTCCACGTCGGGGCAATGGATGTGGGACGAGTTGCAAGTAACCATTCCACCGGATCAGAATCCGTATCCGATCGCAGACGAAATCAAAAAGATCGTCGCAAAAGAAACGGACGCGAACGCGCGCGTGGCCGAACAGGAATGGGAACGCGTGACGCTGTCGCACGGTTCCACCGCGTTCAAGGCGGAGCCGGCGATGAATCTGCGGCCGAAGGATGGCGGAGTGAGCGTTGCGGTCCGCTACATCACGCGCGCCAACGAGCGGCACGAGTTGCGCGCGCGTCTCTATCGTTCCGTGCTTGAACTTCTGCACAGCAAGAAAATTCCGCAAGCCACTGAAACATTTGTTTCGCAGCCCGTCGCTGACGCCAAGTAGTTCCTCACTATTACAGAGGTTATCTGAAAATGCTTCGGAACCGCGGCGATCAGCGGGTGAGCCAGGAGCGGGCGCGAATGGTGAAGAACGCGTAAGGGAAAATCCAGAAGAGGGTGAAGAAACCGAAGTAGGCGTAAAGGATGCCGTACAGAAAATCCATGGAGCGTTCGCTGCGCAGGAAATAGAGCATGTTGAAGAACGACATGAGGCCGATGACCGTGAGCAACCGGAGAATCATGAAGGGCTTTCCGAACGCGAGATAGACGAGCAGGAACAGCACCGCGTAATTCACCGGGTAGCGAAGATTCGTAATCAGGCGCTCGCATAGCGCGATGCAGCGCGGGACGAGCGGGCGTTTCCACACAATTGATTGGAAGCGAATCTCCTCGCGAATGTAGCTGCGATCCCATCGCAGGAACATTTTGCAGAGCTTCCCGTAGGTTTCCGGAGCAACCGTGTGGACCACGGCGGTGCGCTGATAAACGGTGTGGAAGCCCGCTTCGAGGATGAAGTTGGTGAGAGCGCGATCTTCGCCATAGGTGCAGGGCACACCCCAAAAGGTTTGCGTCGACCAGCGTTCGAGGACGTTGCGAACGACAGAAGTCCGATAAGCAGTGAGCGCGCCGGGACAGCAATACACGGTGCGATAGGACGATTCAACGGCACGCAGAAGGTCGAACGAAAGGATGAAACGAACATGCAACATGCGCGGGATAAGTCCGTGACGCCGGTTATAAACGGCGACTTTCCCGGCAACGGCTCCGATTTCAGGATCGCGAAAGGGGCCTGCGACGGCGAGGAGCGCGCGCGGGTCGATTGCGCTGTCGGAGTCGATGGTCACAACGATCTCGCCGCGCGCCTTGGCGAAGCCTTCCGCGAGAGCGTCCCGCTTGCCGCGATTCTTCCGGAAGCGGATGGGAGTAATTCTGCCGGGGAACTGTGCTGCTGACCGTTTGATGTAACGCCATGTGTCGTCGGTGCTGCCGTCGTCAATCACCAGGATTTCCAGACGATCTTTCGGATAGAGAGCGAGTGCGACGGATTCGATAGCCTTCATGACCATGGCGCCTTCGTTGTAGGCGGGAATGATTACAGTGATATTGGGGGCATTTTCAAAGTTGGCTGAAGGGAACGGGCGGTAGCGCAGCCAAAAAATGGTGCGGAAACCGAGAAGGACAGTGCCCATAATTGTCCACAGAATGGTGGGGCGCACGATGAAGCGCGTCCACTGGTGTTCCTCGGCGGCGGCCAGCAGGGGGTCAAAGGCGGCATAACGGTAGACTTCGTAGACCAGCAAAGCAAAACCGATAATGATGATGCCACTCAGAAGCCAATCCCAGCGGTCGCGCGCCTCCTCTTGCGCGATCTCGTGTGAAAAGGCCTGGGCTTTTTCCAGGGCGAGCGTCCCCGCAAGCATCGGATTGCCACCGATATCATTGTCAACAGCGAATTTTGCGGGCGATCCGCTTTCCATTATCGATTGTTTCGCTAGAACGTGTTTTCGGTGAAGAAGACGACCCGAAATCTTAGGCCATCGCTGGATGGACTGCAAGGGACTCCGCGAGAACCGGTCAGGCACCACTATTCGATTCGGCGGAGGGGCATGCGGTTGCACTCTCCTGAGATTGGATACAGAAAAACAACGCTGAAGCTGCTCTGTATTGGGCTGATATGTTAGTCTCAAATACTCTCCATGCAATTCCTAAAGGGAACAACACTTCTCGACCGAAGTTTTCAGACCAGCATCACGCTTAAGGGAATCGACGGCTTGCTGGAGATTATTGGTGCGATATTGGTTCTGGTGGCCAATCAAGCGCGAGTGAATTCGTTCGTGGATGTAATTACACGGCATTCGCTGGCGCGAAATCCGAATGCCTTTATCGCAACGCATTTGCTGCACGCCTCGCAAGGGATTGTGGGTCACGCGCATTACTTCATATTCTTCTATCTGGTCTCGCACGGCCTGGCGAAAGTGATTTTGGTGGTTGCGCTGTGGCTGAATCGAATGTGGGCGTATCCGGCGATGATCCTCTTGTTGATCGCCTTCATTCTCTATCAGCTTTACCGCATGACGTTCGCGCCATCGTGGTTTCTGGTGCTGCTGACGTTGTTCGATGCTGTGGTTATTTGGCTGACGTGGGCGGAATACAAAAAGCAGCGCGCGCTAAAAATGCAAAGGGTGGGGAAACCAGGCGCCCGTTAAAGAGCGCCAGCCCGCCCACCGTGATTCGTTTCGAAAAACCTACCAGATCCGGCACACCTGATCCGCAGGACGCACCATCGGATCGCCGGCCTTGCAATCGAAAGCCTGCTGGAAAGCGGCCATATTCGACGGCGCGGCGATGGCGCGGAAGCGGTCCAATGGGTGCGGGTTTGTTTTCGCCAGCAGCAACTCCAGTTGGGGACGGTCGCTGCCAGCCCATGTCCGCGCCCAGGCGAGATAGAAGCGCTGAACGGGCGTGAAACCATCAATCTTCTGATCCGACTGGCCCTCGGGCGTTTTCTGGAATGCCTTAAGGGCGATGGTCAAGCCGCCCAGATCCGCGATGCTTTCGCCGAGCACCAGCTTGCCGGTTTCATGCACACCCGGCTGGACTTCATAATTGTCGAATTGATGTTCGACGCATTCGGCGCGCGCTTGAAAGTTCTTCATGTCTTCGGGCGTCCACCAATCGCGCAGATTGCCCTGAGCGTCGAATTTTCTGCCTTCGTCGTCGAAACCGTGGGTCATTTCATGCCCGATCACAGCTCCGATGCCGCCGTAGTTCAGAGCGTCGTCGGCCTTCGGATCAAAAAACGGTGGCTGGAGAATTCCCGCAGGGAAGACGATTTCATTCATCGACGAATTGTAATAGGCGTTGACGGTCGGTGGCGTCATGCCCCATTCCGTACGGTCCACGGGCTTGCCGATCTTGGCAAGATCGTAACGGAATTCGAATTCACGACCGCGGAAAAGGTTATCGACGTAGGGTCCGCGAGTTACCTCGTAGCCGGAATAATCGCGCCACTTGTCGGGGTAGCCGACCTTGAGCATGATGTGGCTCAATTTATCGAGGGCCTGTTTTTTGGTTTCGGGTCCCATCCACGGAAGAGTTTCGATGTCGTCATGCAGCGCGCTGATGAGATTGTGAACCATCTTTAGGGCCGCTTCTTTGGCTTTGGGTGGAAAGGCGCGGGCCACATATTTTTGTCCGAGGGCTTCGCCGAGCTGGCGGTCGGTTGATTGAACGCAACGCTTCCAGCGAGGCTGCAATTCCTTCGCGCCAGTCAATGTCTTGCTAAAGAAATTGAAATTCTCATCGACGAATTGCGAAGAGAGCGCGGGCGCGGCCGCGGTGATCAAATGCCAGCGCAAATAGATTTTCCAGTCGGGCAGAGGAGTAGACGTCAATTGCTCGTTGAGGCTCTTGAAAAATTCCGGCTGGCCAACATTGATGTCTTTCACGTCGGGATAGCCGACGTCGGTGAGATACGCTCTCCAAGAGAACGCCGGCGTAAGCGACTGAACTCCTGCCACGTCCATTCTGTGATAATGGGCTTCCGGGTTGCGCATCTCGACGCGGGTCATCGAGGCTTTCGCGAGGCTGGTTTCGATACTCATCACGGTTTGCGCTTCTTGCGCCGCGGTGGCGGGATCGTCGCCCATCAGCTTAAACATATTCGTCATGTGCTCGACGTATTCTGTGCGGATTTTCTGCGAGCGCTCGTCGGAATTAACGTAATAGTCGCGGTCGGGCAATCCAAGGCCACCCTGAAAAGCTGCGCCGATTTCTTCCGTGCTGTTCTTGTAATCCTGCGTCGAGCCAAAGCGGAAAAGCACCCCTACGCCATCGCCTTGCAGGCGGGCGACTTCAGCTTCGAGCTGCTGAATTGTGGTGATGCTGTTGATGCGCTTCAGTTCCGGGTCGAGCGGGTGAATGCCGGCCTTTTCGATGGCGTCGGTGTTCATGCAACTCGCGTAGTAATCGCCGATCTTCTGTTCGTTTGAGCCGCGCGCGGCGCTGCGGTCGGCTGCGGCTTCGTCGAGAATTTGATGGAGCACGTCCTGGTTACGGTTGGCGAGATAATTAAAGGTTCCCCAACTTGAATAGGCGGCAGGAATGGGATGTTTCGCAACCCAGCCGCCGTCGGCGAACTGAAAGAAATTGACGCAGGCATTCGCGGAACGGTCGAGATCGGCGGGATTGAGGCCGTGAGTTTCAGATTCCGCTGATGACGATGTGTTCTGGCGCGATACGGCGGCGCCGCCGGCTGCGCTCCGAATGAGACAGTAGGGAGCGGGCGGAGTCGTGGTCTGACTCGATGATTGTGCGAAAAGAGGTAGCGGCAAAAGCAAGAAGATTGCGGCGAAACTCATATTACGCAGCATGCGCATAAGACATCCCACCCCCAAGTGATTAACTTGTGTTGATCGGGTCTACGCGCGAAAGCATATTCGAGCGCCGAGGCCAAGTCAAACAGGCTGTGGGTAGGACGAGAAGGCCGCGCGGCGAGAATGTTGTCCACGACAGCGCACGTGAACTTTGAAACTTGGGCCTTAGGAGGCCGGTACCGCTGCGCGCCGGGTGACACGCCGGATCATTCTTTGCGCTACGCTCCGAGCGATACTGAAAAACTTGACTAGAACAAAAATGCAAAATGCCACGGACAGAATCACGAGAAAGATGGCGGCATAGGGGTGTTGTGTGGCCATCCAGGCGAAGAAAATGGCAATTGCGTCTTCGGCGACACTGACGATGGAATTGCTGAACGGCTCAGGGCTGGCATTGACGGCCACGCGCATGGTGGCTTTCGTTCCGTGAGACGTTAGCGCGATGCCGCCGGCGAGAAGAGCGGCGAGCAAGCGCCACTCTTGCGGGACCGCTGCCGTTGCGCCGTAGGCGAGCACCGCCGCGGCAAACGGGCGAATGAAAGTGTGCAGGACGTCCCACGCATGGTCGACGTATGGGATCTTGTCCGCGGTGAATTCGACAAAATAAAGCAGCAGCGCGGCTGTGATGACGAGCGGATTGCCGAGAATCGCGAGTGATCCGGGAAGGTGAACGCCGCCGAAGCGTTCGAGCAAGCCGGCGACAGCAATCGTGGCGTAAATATTCAGGCCGGAAGCGAACGCCGTCCCAAAGACGAAGCCGAGAATTTGCCCGATGCCCATGACAAGCACGTCCCCCAAGCAAAAGGGCGTTTATTGATTGTCCCGCCGTGCAGGGTGGGTGTCAATTAGGAGCATAGAGATTGATGTGCCGCTGACTGAAAGGCGAAGGATTTGCGCCGATTCTGTTTTCCGCGCACCTTTACGCAAGCGGCGTACCACGAGGGTGCGGTTTCATATAAAATGGTGGGATTGCGCGCGCGGGTGGTTGACACCGTGTGGCCTGTTGAGGGAATTCATGATCCTGGACACAAACGAGATTCAGAAGATCCTGCCGCATCGCTACCCGTTCCTGATGGTGGACGCGATCATTGAGATGGAGCGGCTGAAGCGCATCGTGGGAATCAAGAACGTGACGATCAACGAGCATTTTTTTGCCGGCCACTTTCCGGGGCAGCCGGTGATGCCGGGCGTGTTAATCGTGGAATCAATGGCGCAGACGGGAGGATTTTTGCTGCTCCAGGAAATACCGGAGCGCGAAAGCAAGCTGCTCTATTTTGTGGCCATCGACGAGGCCCGTTTTCGGCGGCCCGTGGTGCCCGGAGATCAATTGCGCATCGAAGTGGACGTGGTTTCGTGGCGCACGACTTTCTGCAAGCTGGCGGGCAAAGCGTTTGTGGGCGACGAACTGGCCGCGGAGGCTACGCTGATGTGCAAGACGGTAAACCGCAACCCATGAGCGAGATTGACGCGCGCGCAAGCGTTTCGCCCAGCGCCCGAATCGGCGACGGAACGCGCATCGGTCCGTTTGCGGTGATCGGCGACGAAGTCGAATTGGGCGCGGGCTGCGTGGTTGAAGCGCATTGTGTGATTCACGGTCCGGCGCGCATTGGACGCGAGAATCGCTTCGATTCCTTCACCGCGATAGGCGGCGACCCGCAGGACTTGACGTATGCAGGAGAGCGCGTGGCGCTCGAAATCGGCGACAATAATTTGTTTCGAGAATTCGTCACCGTGAGCCGCGGCACGAAAAAAGGCGGCGGAACAACGCATATTGGCAGCGACAACATGTTCATGGCGTATTCGCACGTGGCGCACGATTGCCACGTGGGCGATCACACAATTTTCGTGAACGGCGCGACGCTGGCCGGGCATGTCACGATAGAAGATTACGCTACGGTGGGCGCGTTCTGCACGGTGCATCAATTTTGCCGCGTGGGACGATATGCGTACATTGCGGCATTGACAGCGATCACGCAGGACGCGCCGCCGTTTTCGAAGGTGGTGCAGGCGCGCGATGTACGTTGTTTCGCGGTGAATTCGATTGGTTTGGAGCGTCAGGGCTTCAGCCGCGAGCGAATTCAGGTGATCGAGCGCGCGTATCGGTTGCTGCTGCGGTCGAAGCTGAACACCACGCAGGCTGTCGAACGCATGCGCGAAACGCTCAACGGCTCGGAAGACGTTTCTGAGCTGATTCGTTTCATCGAAGCGGCCGAGCGCGGGCTGATTAAGTAGACGAGCGATGGCGCCGCAAAACGAAATTCCCTCAACGGCTGGCTGGGGCCTGATCGCCGGCAACGGAAAATTTCCATTCCTGGTTTTAGAAGGCGCGCGCAGTCGCGGCATTGAGATGGTTGTGATTGCGATACGCGAAGAAGCGTCGCCGGAACTGGAACGCGTTACGCCGCGATTGCATTGGGTGAGCCTCGGGGAATTGAGCCGCACGATTGAATTGCTTCACAAGGAAGGCGTAAAGCAGGCGGTGATGGCCGGGCAGGTGAAGCACAACAAGATTTTCAGCGCGATCCGGCCCGACTGGAAACTGGCGAAGCTGCTGCTGTCACTGCCGAAAAAAAATACGGATTCGCTGATTGGAGCGGTGGCGGCATTGCTCGAAGAGGAGGGCATTCATTTGGTGGACTCGACGGCGTTCTTGGCGCCATTGTTGCCCGAGGCGGGAGTGCTGACGCGTCGCCGCCCCGACGAAGCGGAATCGGCTGACATAGCTTACGGCCGCGAAGTAGCGCAGCGGCTGGCGAAAATTGATCTGGGGCAAACCGTGGTGATTTGCGATCGCGCGTGTGTGGCTGTGGAAGCGATGGAGGGCACAGACGAAACCATCGAACGCGCGGCGCGTCTTACAGAAGGGAAGCGTTTGGTGGTGGTGAAAGTCAGCAAGCCCGGGCAGGACATGCGCTTCGACGTGCCCGTGGTCGGCCTGCGGACGATTGAAGTGATGAAGCGTTCGAAGGCAACGGCGCTGGCGGTGGACGCGGGACGGACGCTTTTGTTTGACCGCGAGAGATTGATCGCTGCGGCCGATGAGGCCGGCATTGCGATTGAGGCGCTTACACCCCTCGGCGTGAAACAAGCATCCGATAGGGTTGCGGCGGAGAAAGGGAAGCGGTGAGCGAGAAGAAGATACGTGTGGGCGTGGTCGGCGTCGGGGATTTTGGACGCAATCACGTGCGCGTTTTTCACGAACTTCCCGGCGCGGAGCTTGTGGGAATTCATGACGCGGATCCGGAAAGGGCGCGGCAAATCGCGGCGGAATTTGGCACGCAGGCGTTTTCGGAGATAGGCCAACTGGCCGAACAGATTGACGCGGCGAGCGTTGCCGTGCCCACGGTTCTGCATGCGCAAATCAGTTCGGAGCTTTTGCAGCGTGGTGTGGATGTACTGGTAGAGAAGCCGATTGCGTCTTCGCGCGCAGAAGCCGACGGACTGATCGCCACCGCGAAAAATGCCGGACGCATTCTGCAAGTAGGCCATCTGGAACGATTTAATCCCGCCGTGGTGGCGGTGCAGAAAATCGTGACGCGACCGCTCTTTTTCGAGGTGCATCGGCTGGGAGTTTTTTCGCCGCGCAGCCTGGACGTGGATGTGGTGTTCGACGTGATGATTCACGATCTGGATATTTTGCTTTGGCTCGTCAACTCTCCCGTACGCGATATTCATTCCGTGGGTATTCCCGTGTTGACGGACAAAGTGGACATCGCGCATGCACGCATTGAATTCGAGTCGGGCGCGGTGGCGAATCTGACCGCGAGCCGCGTTTCCACAGAACGCGTGCGCAAGCTGCGCTTTTTCCAGGCGCGCGAATATGTTTCGGTGGATTACACGCGGCAGGACGTAACGCGCATCCGCGTGACGGGCGAAGGTTCCGAGCCCGCAATTGATTTTGAAAAACTGCCGACGCAGCCCGAAGAGCCACTGAGGGCGGAACTACGCGCCTTTCTCTCCGCGGTGCGCGAACGCAAAGCGCCGCTGGTGGATGGCGAGGCAGGCAGGCGGGCGCTCGATTTGGCTGACCGCGTGATGGCTGGGATTCTGGAACATGCACGTCGCGTGAAACCGGAGCTTGCAACAGCCCCGCACATAAGATGATTCCCCGGACCCTGGTTCCGCTGAAGATTTCCCGCGTCGATCCCAACGCACCACCTGAAAACGGCGCGCGACGGACTTCGCAGCTTGATTCGCGCATTGTGGTTCCGTCGGGCCCCTCTACGGCGCCGCTCGATACGCGCACGTCCATCCCGTTGCACCTGCCGCTGGACGTTCTTTCGAGCCGCATTCTAATTCCTCGCGACATGCCGGTGAAACAGATGGAGCCTTCGGCCACGGCGATCCCTTCGCATGTACCGATGGCGGTGCTCGAAACGCGCGTGGTTGTGCCGCAGGAGGCGGTGCTCGAGGAGTCGTTTCGCCCGACGGTTCAGGCGCCATTGCCGCAGGGAGTTTTTGACGACATTATCGAGCGGGATCTTTTTAACACCGGGGAAGTCAATTTGCTGGCGTCTCCGGAGGATTCCAGGAAGCGGGATTGGGACTGGGTGGCGCGGTCGTTTTCATTGCTTGTGCACGTGGGAGTGATCCTGCTGATTTTATTCGCGCCGAAACTTTTCACTTCGAATGCTCCGGCGCAACAAGTGGAGATGGCTCGCGAGCAATTGTCGAATGTATTTCTTCCGCCGTCGGTGAAGAATGTGCCGAGGGAGCGACCGCCGGCGGAGCGGCCCAGCGCGCGTATGCGGCTGGATCCCCGCTTATTGGAAAAGCTGACGCCGCCACACCCACCCGCTCCTGAGCCAATGGCTGGACCAAAGACCGACGCGCCTCCTCAGCCGGAGCCGTCACGCGCGGCTCAACCGCAGCCACCAGCGCCGCAGCCTCCAAAGCCCCAGCCCGCGTTCAAGCCGCTGACGCAATTGGACAGTCCGAAGCCGAATCAGAAACTCAATCTTGATCTCCCTCGCGTGTCGCCGGGGCGCGCGCTGCAGGAGAATGCCCAGCAGGCCCTGCAACATGGCAGCAGCTCGAGCTCCGCAGCGATCCAGCAGGCGATGCCTCTCGGTCCCGGAGCTCCCCTCCCGAGTGGCAGCGGAGGCCAGGGTTTGCTGGGAGCCGGCGTGCAGATACTGACGCCGACCGAGGGGGTGGATTTCTCGAATTACCTGGCGAGGCTGCTCGCGCGCGTCAAGCAGAACTGGATCTCCGCGTGGCCGATTTCTGCACAAATGGGTGACAAGGGCGTTGTGATCATGCAGTTCCATATCATGCGCAATGGTGACATGCCGAATACCGAGCCGGCGTTGATGCGCACGTCAGGCAAGGAACCCCTAGACCGTGCGGCCGGTACCGCGCTGACGGAATCGAATCCGTTCGAACCGCTTCCACCAGCATTCACTGGCCCGTATATCGAATTGCGAATCGCCTTCCTTTACAACCTGCCTCTGGACTATAACTTCGGACAGTGAGACTAAATCGTACCCAAATTCTGGGCGCGCTGCTGCTGGCGCTGGCCGTGCTGATTTATTTGCTGCTGCGCTACCGAGTGTTCCAACGATGAACGCGCACCGCCGGCTCGTTGTGATCCTCGGTCCGACGGCTTCCGGCAAATCAGCGCTGGCTATTACGTTGGCGGAGCGGTTAAACGGCGAAGTGGTGGCTTGCGATTCCACGCAGGTCTACCGCTGTTTTGATATCGGCACGGGCAAAGTTCCCGCAGCAGAGCGGCGCGGAATTCCACATCACTTGATTGATTTGGTCGAGCCTGGGGAGGTTTTCACGGCGGGCGAGTACCGACGGCGGGCGACGGAAGTTCTGAATGCAATTTGCGCGCGGGGGAAGCTGCCGATCTTGACGGCAGGGACCGGACTCTACTTGAGGGCGCTCCTGGAGGGGTTAGCAGATGCGCCAGCGCGTTCTGAGGAGCTCCGCGAGCGATTGAGGCAGCGAGTGACGCGACGCGGAGCAGAGCACTTGCACGGGATATTGAAGCGGCTCGACCGGGAATCTGCGTCGCGAATTGCCCCAGGGGACACACAGAAAGTAATCCGCGCGCTCGAGGTTCGTTTGCTATCGGGTGAGCCGACCAGCGCACTTCATCGGCAAGAACGAACCGGCCTGCAGGGCTTCCAGGTACTCAAAATTGGGTTGATGCCTCCACGAGCGGCACTGTACGAACGCATTGAGGGACGCGTGACTGCGATGCTGGAGTCGGGATGGCTTGACGAAGTTAAGATGTTGTTGAACAAAGGGATAGTGCCGACGTCGAAGCCGTTTGAGTTTCTTGGATACTCGCAGCTTCGGGATGTTCTGGCTGGCAAGATGGTGCTTGATGAAGCCATCCGACAGATTCAGCAAGCAACTCGGCAGTATGCCAAGCGGCAGATAACCTGGTTCCGCAAAGAGCCTGGCGTGCATTGGATTGAGCGGTTTGGCGACGAGCCTGCGGCTGCCGCAGAAGCTTTTCGGCTGATGGCGGCCGACGAGGAATAGCTAATGGATACGCACGGGTATTGACCGCGGAGCACCTTGTCGAGTATTCTAGTGCCTGCCATACGATACCGTATGGATAGATAGAGGTGCCCGATGCCAGGTCGTCGAGAGCATGCCACTCGATTGGAACGCTCCGATTGGATTCGCTGCGCGATGGGAGTCCTTGCCAGCGAAGGCAGAGAAGCAGTGTGCGTTGAAAATCTCGCCAAAAAACTACGAATCAGCAAGGGGAGCTTTTACTGGCATTTTCGCGATAGAGAGGATTTACTGGCGGCCATGCTGGATGCTTGGGAATCTGGGCATGTGGACTGGAACGTCGATGAGCGCGAGGTTCACCGTGACCCAGCGGGTCGGTGGGCGAGCCTAGTGGAGCTGCTGTCGAATGTGACGAAGAGCAGTTTGGACGTGGCGATCTTTTCGTGGGCGCGCGAGGACGAAAAAGTGAGCCAACGTGTCCGCGAGATCGAAAAGCGGCGCTCGGCGCACCTCGAGCAGGTTTTTCGCGAAATAGGCTTCACACCGGCGCAGGCGGAGGAATGGTCACAGTCGGCGATGTTGGTTTATCTGGGCTGGGTGGATCGAGCGACGCGCGATGCCACATTTCGCGAGTTCGGCCCGTCGCTGGCGGAGGTGCTTTCGCGTTTCGTGCTGGCAGCGTCTTGCCTCGCCGGTCAAGAAGTGCTCCGGCAGTAGAGATTGAAGCGTATAATGACGAACACATGAGTAAATGGTCCAGCGAATTCCCGCCGAAATTTTCCCGACACTAATGAAGGCCGCATCTCCCCTGGACAATTCGGAACGCGTGTTGCTGGTCGGCGTTGCGCTAAAACGTGCGCCGCGAGCCGGCATGGTTTCAAGCGGCGCCGCAGGACGCGAGTCGCTGGCTGAACTCCAGGAATTGGTGCACAGCGCAGGAGCGAAAGTTGTGGGCAGCCGTCTGCAGATGCGCGACACGCTCGACTCAGCTACGTTGGTTGGCAGTGGAATGCTAGTGGAATTGAAGCAGGAGGCCGAACGTCTGGACGCGGGGCTGATTATTCTGGACCGCAATCTTTCGCCGGTCCAGCATCGCAATATCGAGCGTGGGACGGATTGCCGTGTCATTGACCGCACACAATTGATCCTCGATATTTTCGCGCGGCACGCACACAGCCGTGAAGGACAGCTCCAAGTGGAGCTTGCGCAACTTAATTATTTGTTGCCGCGGCTGGCGGGGAGCAAGCGCGAGCTTTCGCGACTTGGTGGCGGCATCGGGACGCGCGGGCCTGGCGAGCAAAAACTCGAAACCGACCGGCGCAGAATTCGCGAGCGCGTCGGAAAAATTGAACGCTCCATCGAAACGGTGCGCAGGCAACGGGCGCTGCG
>DASRQP010000097.1:0-4211 GCA_035696585.1 Candidatus Acidiferrales bacterium
AGCGTCCCCGAACAAATCCGATTCGAGCGAAACGACGTGGAAACTCCAATTCTTGTCTGCATCGGGATACGTTTTTGCAAGGCGAGCTGCGATGGCATCCAGCTCTGCCTGCGCCTCTTTTACATTACGTCCGGGTTTCAACCGCGCCACCGCAGTCGTTCCCTTACTCGCGCGATCCGCCAGCTCCTCTTTCGAGTTCGCGAACGGTGCCCAGAAGTCTCCACCCGTCACAAAATCGAGATGCTGCTTCGGTGGCATCACCCCGATCACCGTGTACGTTTTGTCGTCCAGAGTAATACTCTTCCCTATGGCACGCGGATCGCTTCCGAATTGTTTCTGCCACACGGAAAAATTCAGAATCACTTCGCGATCCTGCCCGGGTTGCATCTCCGCCGCCGTGAAAATTCTCCCGTAGAGCGGCTTCATTCCAAGTAGCGGGAAAAAATCGGCCGACACCCTCGCGCCGCTGAGTCGCTGCGGCGCGCCCCTTCCCGTTTCGGTCATGTCCGCGTACTTGTACGGCGCAATCGTCGAAAACACCGTATCCTGCGCGCGAATGTCCTCGATGTCTGGCAACGACATGCCCAGGTCGGGAAAATCGAATAACGAACTTCGCCCCCACAGGTCCACCAGTTGCCCCGAGTTCTGAAATGGCAACGGCCGCAGCAGCGATGTATTCACCACCGAAAAAATCGCCGTGTTCGCGCCAATTCCCAGCGCCAGCGTCAGCACCACAATTGCCGTGAACCCCGGCGCCTTCGCAAACGTCCTCACGGCATACCGCAAATCCTGCCACACCGTTCTCATCCCCAATCTCTCCCGATCCTCGCGCGCCCACTCCCCTGCGCGGGTCTTTTATGGAGTGCGGCGGCCTGCCTACGGCAGGCAAGCTCGACGCCGCCTTGCCTCTGCTCTTCCGCGTGCCCCATCCTTCGCGCTTTTTGCGAAGGGTGGGGTCTTTGTGATCTCGTCTAGCTCACAGGCACTTCAGCTTCAGTTTTGCCCCTGCTCTTCGGCCTTCTTGCCTCTCGCTTTCACTCTCGACTATCAACTATCAACTCTCGACTCGCTCCCTCACTCATACCTCAGCGCCACCATCGGATCCACCCGCGTCGCCCTTCGCGCCGGCACATAACACGCCACCAACGCAATCACCAGCAACAGCACTGCCGCGCCTCCGAACGATACTGGATCCGCCGCACTCACTCCGTAGAGCACACTCTGCATCGCGCGCATCAGCACCAGCCCCGCGACAATCCCCACCGCCGCGCCCCCCAGCGCCAGCTTCGCTCCCTGCTTCAACACCAAACGCAGCACGTCGCCCGGCTCCGCGCCCAACGCCATGCGAATCCCAAATTCATTCGTCCGCTGCGTTACGCTGTAGCTGATCAGCCCGTACAACCCCACCGCCGCCAGCAAAATCGCCAGCCCCGCGAACACCGCCAGCAAACTCGCCGCGAACCGCTGCGGCCCCAGCGACTCTCCAATCCGCGCGTCCATCGTTTTCATGTCGGCCACAGGCTGATTCGCATCCGTATCCCGCACTGCTTGTCGAATCGCTCCATCCAGCCTCGACGCGTTCCCGTTCGTTTTCGCAATCAGGAATCCGTACGGCGCCTGCATCTGATACATCGGAAAATAGTAAGCCCCTTTGGTCTCGCTCTCAGATATCGACCCTCCCGTTTCCTCGCCCGCGAGCTGCGTGAACCGGATGTGCCCAACAATCCCGACAATCACGCTCCACGGTGTATTCGACCCATTCCGTATTCTTTGTCCGATGGGATTCTGATTCGGCCAGTATTCCCGCGCCAGGTTTTCGTCGATGATGGCGACTGGCTGCGTGCCTGTCCTGTCGTCGTCTGTAAAGTTCCGCCCTTTTCGCAACGGTATGCCCAACGCGGTAAAATATCCCGGTGTAACGATCCGAATATTGCCGTGCGGCCCCGGATCGCCCGGTGGTTGCGGTCGCCCCTCGATTGCAAATGAAGCCGAACCATTCGCTCCGCTGAAAGGCAGTCCGTATCCTGCTCCCGCGTCCGTCACTCCTGGCGCGTGCGACAGCCGGTCGAGCACGCTGCGGAAAAACGCAAATTGTTTTTCTGGCGTGTTGTATTGCGAGTCTGGCAGTGCCAGTCCCGCGGCCATCACTCCGTGAGGCTGAAACCCGGGATTTACGTCCCCAATTCGCGCCAAACTCTTCAGCAGCAATCCTGTACCGGCCAGCAACACCAGCCCCAGCGCCAGTTCTCCCGCCACCAGCAGCGAACGGAATTTCTGGCGTCCTCTGCTTCCCGTGGCAGACCGTCCCGATTCGCGCATCGCATCATACGGATCCACTTTCGACATATGCCACGCCGGCACGCTTCCAAAAATCAGCACAGCCACGATTCCGATCAGCGCCGTGAACCCCAGCACGTACCCATCCAGCGGAAACGTGATGCCCGTCGCCAAATCCTGCGGCGCGGCAAAGAGCAATGCCCTCAACCCAATCTCCGCCACCACAAGTCCCGCCAAAATCCCACACACGCCCAGCACCAGGTTTTCGCCCAGCGCCTGCGTCATCAAACGCCCTCGCGATGCGCCCAACGCCGCTCGCACCGCCAATTCCTTCGAACGTCCCGCCGCTTTTGCCAATAGCAGGCCTGCCAGGTTTGCGCACGCAATCAACAGCACGAACGCCACCGCGCCGATAAGAATCAGAATCGGCGCCTGCAAATCGCCAAATACAAAATCCGTCAGCGGCATCAGGAACATTCCCCACTGCGAATCCTCCGCGTACTGTTTCACCTGATTATTCGTGAACCGTTTCGACAGCACGTCCACGTACGCGCTCGCCTGCGCGAATGTCACGTTCGGCTGCAAACGCGCCACAGAGAGATAATTTTCGTTGAAAGTGTTGTTCACACTGAAGGCGTCCGGCGGCAATCCCATCGGCGCCCATAGATCCGTGTCCGGGTTCGGCCAGTGGAAATCGCGCCCCATCACTCCAATGATGCGGTACGGCTGCTCATTCAATTGAATCGTCCGGCCAATCGCGTTTTTGTCCCCGCCAAACCATCGTTGCCATGCGCCGTACGAAAGCACCACTTCACGATTCGCATTCGGCTGGTCCTCTTCCGCCGTGAATACGCGCCCCAGAATCGGTCTCGCGCCGAAGACGTCGAACCATTGCCACGAAACCTGTGCTCCCCGCAGCCGCTCGGGAAACTCGCCGGCAGTGTAGTTAAAATTCGCGCCCGTCTCCAGCGCCGCCGACGCAAAAATCTGTTTGCTGTCCCGCACCTGCGCAAAATCCGGCACCGAGACAACAATATTCTTCAGCCCGAGCTTCGCGTAGCGCGCGCGCTGCACGACCACCCGCTCCGGCTGCGCGACTCCCGGCGGATGCAGAAACAGCGTGTTCACCACGCTGAAAATCGCCGTGTTTGCTCCAATCCCCAGCGCCAGCGTCAAAATCGCAATCGCCGCAAACCCCGGCGCCTTCGCCATCATTCGCCCCGCATGCCGAATATCCTGCGTCATCGTGCTCATGTTCCACCTCGCCGATCAATCTGTCTCACGCGGTTGGCCCGCGCATCGTCCCGCGCTTCTCGCCCCTTGCGTTTCGCCTGCCGTTTTGTCTTGCCTTCGTCGCTCTGCCCTCAACGCACCATCATTTATGGAGTGCGGCGGCTCGACGCCGCTTTGCCTTTCTGCCTTTACGGGTGCCCCATCCTCCGCGTCTTTTGCGGAGGGTGGGGTTTTTCGCCTTTGCTTTTAGGTTTTTGTCTTCGCCGTTCGCCTTTGCTTCTCGCTTTCATCTCGTCAGCCGCAACAAACCCAACGCCCTGTCATCCCGATCCGCCATGCGGCGAGGGATCTGCTTCTGCCTTTTGCTTTTCATCTCGTCTTTCACTGGCCCGTCTTTATGGACTGCGGCGGCTCAACACCGCTTTGCCCTTCGCCTTTGTCCTTGCCTTCCACTCGTCACTCACCACTCGTCACTGCCTTAAACCCCTTTACGGGTGCCCCATCCTCCCCGTTTTGTGCGGAGGGTGGGGTTCTTCTTCACACGATGCCCCTCACATCATCCCGAGCCGCCATGCGGCGATCGAGCTGCTGCTTTCCCTGACCACTCTCACTGCTTCCCAGACACCAACGGCGGCGCATACTTCCCCAAATCCACTTTCTGCCATTCCCCGCGAACGATTCCTTCGCGAATCTGCGGCGCG
>DASRQP010000098.1:0-2806 GCA_035696585.1 Candidatus Acidiferrales bacterium
GTTCACCGTCGCCACATGCTTCACTTCCTGCGCGAATGTCCTCACGCCTTTGAAATTTCCTTCCGTTGGCGCGAAGTTGTACTTGTCTTCCGGCATCGCCTTCGCCGCAGACAGGAACTCACGCCAGACAATCTGCGACTGTGTCACCATTACGGACGACACCGTCGGAGCCGGAGTAATCACGCCACCGATCTTCGCCTGTTGCGCCAGCGCCGTCGCGCCGCTTACCAACAACCCCACTGCCACTACCAGGAATCCCGTTGCTGTTTTCATTTTTTTCGCTCCTGGAACTTCTCGCCCTCCACCACGAAATGCCCGGCCGTCACGCACTTGTTTCGGCACCCCTGACGCGCACACTCGCCGAGCACAACCAACCAAACCAATCCCAAAACTGCTCTCTCAAGGCACCTGCATCCTTAAAAACGCCAAAAGGTGTCTTCTGTCTGCTACACCACTTCAAATTCCGTCGTCACCGGCGTCCCTCGCACCACCGTCTGCGTCACTGGCGACCCATCCACCGCCAATTTCCAAATCTCCCGCAGCGTCTTCTCGTCCGCGTCCGCGCGCACAAACGCCTTGGCCTTGATCCCGCGATATCCTGGATTCCCCGCGTCGTCCAGCCCCGCCCACTTCAGGATATTGTCGAAGTTCCCCTCAAGCGCGATCTCCAGGTCATGAATTTTCACGCCGCGCTTGGTCGCGTTCAGTACGAATCCCACCGTCATGCACGCGCCAATCGCCGACAGAAGCTGCTCGTGCGCGCTCGCCGCCAAGTCCGTAGCGTCCAGCCCGCCCGGTTCGTCCATCTCCGACGCGTGCGTGCGCATGTACGCTTTCGCGCGAAATCCGTCCTGCCACACCACCCGCGATTTCCACGGCCCGCTAATGCCTTTCAACACTTCCGGCTGTTTCATCGAGCAGAGGATTTCATTCAGCTTCTCGGGACGTAGCCCATTCAGTTTTTCTTCCGACATTTTCGTATCCGCCATTTTTCGCTCCTTCTCAGTTATTGCTTGGTTTCAGTTTTCCTCGTCACTCGTCACTGCCCTAAAGCGCCGCCGCCTTGCCCTGGAATTCCTTGCGAAGCTGCTTCGCCGCCTCGGTGATCGTGGCCATCTTCTTCGTGGCAATCTCAGCGGTGTTCACGTTGCGTTCGGCGAACGTGCCGAATCCGCAATCCGGATTCAGGAATATTTTCTCCGGGTCGTAAAATTTTGCCAATTCTTTCACGCGCGCCACAATCTGTTCCGGCGGCTCGATTTCATCCGTCCGCGGATTTACCACTCCCAACCCGATTTCCTTTTCGTTTTTGTATTCCTTGAAGACTTCCAGTTCACCCGCGCGTGGTGTCGCAAACTCTAGCACGAGTTGGTGAATATTCATGTCCATTAGATAAGGCAGCATCGGCCCGTAATTGCCCTTCAGCAACACTTCCTCGCGGCGGCTCCAATTGCCCCGGCAAACGTGCACGCCGAATCGCACACCGTCGATTCCATCCACCGTTTCGTTCATCAGCCGCACCGCAAGCTCCAACTCATCCGTGGGGTCGCGACGGTTCGGCAGCGCGGCGCACATGAATGTCTCCGTGCTCTCGGCTCCGTAAACGATCTGGCTCAGAATCGGCTCATCGAACTGAATAAACTCCACGCCTTTCGCCTTGAGGGCCAGCACTTCCTTGCGCAGGATGCGCACCACGTCTTTCGCCAGGTCTTCCGGCTGAGGATAAACTTTATTCGACAGCCCCTCGAACCAACTCGAACGCGTCAGCATGTACGGGCCCGGCAGCGGCACCTTCAACGGCCGCGACGTGTGTTTCTTCGCGAAATCCACTTCATCCTGCGCCAGCCCGTTTTTCTCGGTCAGCCGGTCGACAACGATCGGGCTCTTGATCGCAAATGCCGGAACGTCCAGCGCGCGCAGTACCTCCTCATAACGCGCGCGATCTTTCATGAAGTCCATCAACTCGGATACTTTCATCAGCCGCATCCCGCCGAGCTTCTCCACCACGAACGAATAGAAATTGTCGCGCCGCTGCTCGCCGTCCGTCGGAATGTCCACGCCCGCCTGTTCTTGCGCGTCCAGGCACTCAATTACCGCGCGGTCCGCCACAGCTTGGAATTCCTGCTCGGTGCCTCCCGATTGCCGCTTGCGCAACGCTTGAATCAAATACGCTGGCCGCGGCCAGCTTCCCACCACCGTCACGGGAAATAATTTCTTTTCAGACATGAGCGCGTTCTCCCTTTTGGTTTTCCTCGAATGTACTTTCGACCGGCAAGCCGCTGCGAGCCCACTCAGCGTATGACCCATCGTAAAGCGATACGTTGTATCCCAATTGCGTCAGCGCCACGAATCCCAGCGCCGCGCGAACTCCTGTACGGCAGTACGCAATCGCGCGATCGTTTGCGGAGATCCCGTGCGACAAGAATAGTTTTTCGAGTTGATGATTCGGCTTGAGAAGTCGTCCCGCCGCGCCCATTTCCTGGCATGGCAAATTCACCGCGCCCGGAATGTGTCCGGGGCGCTCGTCCATATTCGTCTTGCCGGAAAATTCATCCGGGCCACGCAAGTCAATTCGCTTCGCTCCCGCGGCTTTTTGCATTTCCTGTAAACTCGTTCGCAACTCGCCCCTCGGCTTGGCTGCAAATTCGCGCGGCTCCGGGCGTACAGGGCGGTAAAACGCCTCGCGTCCGTCGGCGATCCACTGTTCCCAAAAACTTTCCATCACATGCACGTCATCGCGCCCTAGATAAGTCAAAATCCATGCAAGGAACGCGGCGTTGCGGCCATCCGCATTGTCGTAAATCAC
>DASRQP010000099.1:0-6260 GCA_035696585.1 Candidatus Acidiferrales bacterium
ACGGACTCGCCGAACCAAGTGATGTAGATGCTTCCTCCTGACGATGCTATGTGCCCGTCACTGGCAAGAAACGGCTTTGTGGGAAGCTTAGCCTGGCGTTCTGGGCGCATCGTCGACCACTCGGAAGCGTTTGTCAGACCCGATCGGAGGCCCCCTTGGGCAACACGCTAGATCTTTGAGAGGGCGCGGTCGAGGTCGGCGATTAGGTCTTCTACGTCTTCAATGCCGACGGAGAGGCGCACAAGGCCGTCGGCGATGCCGATTTGCTTGCGAACGTCGGCGGGAATGGAGGCGTGAGTCATCGACGCGGGATGCGAGATGAGGGTCTCAACGCCGCCGAGGCTCTCGGCCAGGGAACAGAGCTTCACGTGATTGAGCAAGCCGCGTGCTGCTTCCATGCTGCCAACGTCGAAGGAAAGCATGGCGCCGAAGCCGCGCTGCTGCTTTTTGGCGATGGCGTGTTGAGGATGGGAAGCGAGGCCAGGATAAATGACGCGCTGGACTTTCGGATGTGACTCGAGAAACTCGGCCATCGCCATGCCGTTTGAATTGTGACGGTCCATGCGCACGGCTAACGTCTTGATTCCACGCGACACGAGGAAGCAGTCCATCGGAGCAAGTCCCGCGCCAGCGGAGCGTTGAAGAAAATAAATCTTCTCGGCGTCTTCCTTGCGCGACAGAATCGCAGCGCCCGCGATGCAGTCGCTGTGGCCGTTGAGGTACTTTGTCATGGAATGGACAACGATGTGCGCGCCGAGAGCGAGCGGTTGCTGGAGATAAGGGCTGAGGAAAGTGTTGTCCACTACCATTGTAAGATTCTTGTCGTGCGCAAGAGCGGCGACGGCGGCGAGATCGGTGACGATCATCGTCGGATTCGTCGGAGTCTCGACGTAAATCATTTTGGTCGATGGGCGGAGAGCTTTCTGGACTTGCTCCAGACACGAAGTGTCAATAAAACTGAATTCCATGCCGAGTTGAACCAGGAATTGGGTGGTGAGGCGGTAGACGCCGCCATAAACGGCGCGCGAAAGAATGGCGTGGTCGCCGGGACGGAGCAATCGAAAGACCGAATCAATGGCCGCCATGCCGGAAGTAAAAACGTACGCGGCGACTCCGCCTTCAAGTTTGGCGACGGTGCGTTCGAGGGCTTTGCGATTCGGGTGATTCGTGCGCGCGTAGTCGAAACCTTTGTTCTTGCCAAGCGCTTCCTGAACGTAGGTGGATGTTTGATAGATAGGAGCGACGATGGAGCCAGTGGAGGGATCGGGTTCCTGACCCACATGAATCGCGTCAGTCGAAAATCCCATCGTCAATCCTCCTTAAGGCTTGCGGGCGAGCACGTGCAGCGCGCGGCACACGACTGCCGACTGAAGGTATCGCAGAGGTGGGTTGCAGTCAAATGGGGTTAGAGAGTCGCGACCGTCGAGTTCAGAAGTCGTGGCGAACTCAAAGGCATCGCACGTTGCGTTCTGAAGCATCGAAATTAGAAACTCCGGGTGATAGAATGCGCGCAAGGAGCGTGTCACCAAAAGTGTTCATGAGGATCTTCATGAGAATGGTGGGCGGCTTGGCGGTCGTCGTGCTTGCTGGGACGATGCTCGGTTGGACGCCGGCGAATCGCGCAGCGGCGAAGCCGGATAAAGAGAGTCCGGTGAGCGCACTACAGATTGTCGTGACCGGAGGCGAGTCAGGGAAGCCAGTGGATAACGCCAGCGTTTATCTTCGCTATGAAGAGCCGCGATTTCTTCATCATCCCAGGCAGATTGAATTGGACTTGAAGACCAATATGGCGGGAATCGCAAAGGTGAAAGATGTTCCGCGCGTGAAAATCATGATTCAAGTGGTCAAGGATGGCTGGAGCCCGTTTGGACAGTACTACGTGCTCGATAAAGAAGAAGAGACAATCAATATTCATATGAAGCCGCCCGCGCATTGGTACTGAAATTGCCAGCCGAGAATTTTTCCAGCAGGCCCTTGCTGTCCCTCCACTCTCTGATTTACGACCCGAAGCGATCCAGGAATCACTTTAGATTCGCATGGGAAGCTGCCCTAGTTTAGTGCAAAGAGCATTAGACGCTGTGATGGTGCACGCTTACGAGGCAATGGACGAATTTTTCCACAAGGTTTTCAACACAACTGTTGAAAACTTTTTTATGGCCGAGATTTTTTCTTCAGAGCAAATTGGATGAGGCAGTGGTTTTTCTTCGTCGTTGATCCGATGGGATAGCGAATGTGCAATTTTTGTGTCAGAGCGGGAATTGTGCGGCCGCGATGAGTTTTTCTCGCCGTGATATGATGCGGCACAGAGCGAACATGTTCCTCAATGAAACGGCTCATCGTCAATGCGGACGATTTTGGTTACACACGCGGAGTAAACGCGGGAATCGTGCGAGGGTTTCGCGAAGGGATTGTGACGAGCACGACGATCATGGCCAATGGCGATGCGTTCGAAGATGCCATCAAGTGCGCGCAAGCCAATCCGAAACTTGGAGTTGGATGCCATCTCGTGCTGATCGGCGGGAAATGTGTCGCGCCTGCGAAGCAAGTGAGCTCTCTCGTGGATTCCGAAGGACGCTTGCCGATGTCGCTGCCAGCTCTGCTGTCAAAGTTATCCACAGGTTCAGTACGGCCGGAGGCGATTGAGACGGAACTTCGTGCGCAGGTGGAGCGCGTAGTCGCGGCGGGACTGCGCCCGACACACTTTGATTCCCACAAACATACGCATGCGCATCCGAAAGTGATGGAAGTTGTAGTACAGGTGGCGGAGGAGTTTAAAGTCACGCGAATTCGAAAGCCATTCGAGGACCCGAGGACATTGCTATGGCCCGCATTCCGGGGAGGCGTAAGCTCATGGAAACAACGCGCAACGGCATTGATTGCTGGAATTAATGCGTCACGTTTCCGGAAACTGGCGAGTTCGCATGGGATTCGCACGCCGGACCATTTTATGGGCGTCGCGGCGACGGGGAGGTTGAATCGGCAGGCAATTCTGGCCATGATAGGGGCCATACGCGACGGTGTGACGGAACTGATGTGCCATCCCGGCGAGTACGACGAGGAGTTGGAGAAATCTTCCACGCGGTTGAAACGGGAGCGTGAGTTGGAATTGAGCGGGTTAACGGATCCAGATGTGCGGGCGGCTATACGTCAGCATGACGTCCGCCTGATGAATTTCCAGGGGTTGGACGGAAACAATGCGTGACGCCGAAGCCGGTATGCCGAAGTATTCAATCGTTATCCCTATGTTGAACGAGGAAGGCTCGCTGCGGGAGCTGCACAGGCAGCTCTCCGAAGTGATGAAGGGAAGATTTGAGCCTGTGGAATTTGTTTTTGTTGACGACCATAGTTCGGATTCGACGCCGGAAATCCTTGCAGAGCTTGCGGATGAAGATCACCGGGTGGTTCCGCTGAGGCTGAAGCGGAAATACGGGCAGACCGTGGCGTTGGCGGCCGGCTTCGATCACGCCACCGGGGACATTATTATATCGATGGACGGAGATTTGCAGCATGATCCCTCCGACATCCCGGCGATGGTCGAGGCGCTGGAGGCGGCCGACGCCGATATTGTCAGCGGATGGCGCCAGAAACGCGTAGACAACTTCTTTTTTCGGCGAATACCTTCGAGAGTGGCCAACTGGCTGATGGCGAAGCTTTCGGGGGTGAACATCCACGATTTTGGCACGACGTTTAAGGTGTATCGGCGAGAAACAATCAAAGATGTGCGTCTCTATGGCGAATTACATCGATTCATTCCTGCGCTCGCTTCCCTAAACGGCGCGAAAGTGATTGAAGTACCGATACGCAATGTGCCGAGACCTCAAGGGAAATCGCATTACGGGATTTCGCGCACGTCGCGAGTTTTCTTCGACTTGATCACAATTCGCTTCTTGCTCCGGTATATGCTGCGGCCGCTGCACTTCTTTGGGCCGGCGGGAATGATCAGTTTTCTGGCGGGTGGCGGCATCCTGGGGTTTTTGTTTCTGGATAAAGTGTTCACTGGGGCCGATATATTCGTTCAGCACGGGCCGCTGCTGATTTTGGGGATGCTTCTGTCGCTTTTCGGACTTCAATTCCTGGCGACCGGGCTGGTTGGCGAGTTGATGATGCGGAATTACTTCGAGGCGCACCAGAAGCCGGTCTACCGGCTCGAACGAATCATGAATTCACCGCGAGTGACAGACACGCGGCGCTGAGCGTTACAATTGCGCCCTCGCAGAGAATCTGATAACAATAGGGCCATCGATTGCAGTGGAGGCGACCGCGGACGCGGTTTTGAGGACGAGCAGCTTGGACGCGCATCGGGGGTCATCGCTTTGCAAAATTCCAGCTGTACCGGGGGTAGCATGGGCAAGAGCCGGATTATTTCGCATGGAAGGCGATTGAGGATTGGACACGTTGCCGTTGCGGCATTGCTTGTGACAGCCCTGGGTGCCCTCGCGTGGGCGGGCGGGGATCCGTGGAAGACCAAGCCTTTCGAGCAGTGGACCCAGAATGACGTGAGGCAAATTCTGCACGATTCCCCGTGGGCGAAGGTTCAGTATGTTCCCGAGGAATGGAAGGCAGGCGGCGGCGGCAAATCAGAGATGGGGCGCGCGCCGGGAGGAACCGTGTCGGCGGCTCAGGGACCTGCAGGTGGTGCTGCAAACGTGGGCCAGCAGGCGATGGGAACGCCGGAAGGGCAAGCGGCTTTCTATCTGCGCTGGAATTCGTCCCGCACAACGCGAGAAGCGCTGGTTCGCGACGCCATCTTGAGCGGTCAGATGAAGGAGGACGAGGCGTCAAAATACTTGAGCGCTCCAATTGTCAACTACGAAGTGGTCGTTATCGGACCGGACATGTCGCCATTTGGAAGCATCAGCGAGGACGATTTAAAAGCAAAAGCCATTTTGCGGGGAAAGCAATCGAAGATTAAGGTGAATGCCACAAGCGTGCAGATTAGCCGAAGCGCTGACGGCCGCGAAGTAGCAGCGGTTATGTTTTCGTTTCCGCGGAAAACGGCCGATGGCAAAGACGTCGCCGCGCCGGATGAGAAGGGACTGCAATTCGTGTGCAACATAAAGGATCTAGATTTGAATACAACGTTCGATCCCCGGAAAATGGCGGATGGCAAGGGGCCCGACTTCTAAAAATGCGGTGAGACTGGAGCTACCCACATGAAGCGTTCATTGAAGGCCGCAGCGGTTGTGTTTGCGCTTGCGGCGACGGCTGGCGCGGCGCACGCGCAGTTTCGAATGCGAGCTCCGTCTTTAACAGGAGTCTGGAATCCACAGGTCGGGTCAGGCGCCTATTACGAAACGCAAGAGAAAGACGGCACAAAGAGAACGATGGGAATGGCCATTGTGGGGAAAGAATCAGCAGGTGGGAAAGAGGGATATTGGTTGGAGCTATCGTTCTCGCGCCCGAACGATAACGGCGAGACGATCATGAAGTGGCTCTTCGTTCGAGACGGCGACGAACTGACCCTGGAGCACGCGGTCATGCAGATGCCGGGACGCCCGCCGATGGAATTCCCCGATATGCTGTTGCAACAGATGTCGTCGAAGCCTCAGGCGGCCGACATCAGCAAGACATCTGACGATTTGGGCAGCGACACCGTCACAACGCCCGCCGGCACCTTCACATGTGAACACTACAAGCAGAAGAATGGCTCGGGAGAATTTTGGATCAAGAAAAATATTGGCCCGTTTGGTTTGGTGAAGGGGATTGACAAGGACGGAACAGCCACGGTTCTCACGAGGGTGGTCACTGACGCGAAAGATAAGATAACCGGCACGCCCCAGCCAATGGGAATGGGCGGCCCGCCGCATCAGCCGTAGAAATGAGTTCACCGGTGCAACAGGGAAGAACTTAGGGCGCTCGTCACTGGCGGGCGCCCTCTTTTATTGAGTGAGAGCCGCGTGCGGGTTTTTCTTGCGGCTCTCGGTGGAAAGGGAAATCGATGAGTGTCCCGGAAGATAAATTCTTTCGAGCGCGAATTACGCATCGCGCCGACATTGCCTCGGATTTGTGGATTATCCGCGTTGAGCCCAACGGTGAATTTCGATTTCAGCCCGGCCAATATGCGACGCTTGGCGTGCAAGGAGCGGAGAAACTCGTCGAGAGAGCGTATTCAATCGTGTCGGCGCCGCACGAGAAGGAACTGGAGATTTTCATTGAACTGGTCCCGCAAGGCGAGCTGACGCCTTTGCTGTACTCGCTGAAGACGGGCGCGGAACTGACGATGCGGAAGATTCCGAAAGGACGCTTCACTCTCGATACCA
>DASRQP010000100.1:0-11052 GCA_035696585.1 Candidatus Acidiferrales bacterium
TTGCCGGAATCGGATGTGGATCAGCGCGTGGCGTCCATCTATAAGCAGTATGCGGGGACGGAAACGACGATTCTGGCGACCTCGCCCGGCGAAATCCAACTTCATCCGCGCGTATGGTCCGAGGACGAAGCCGCGGCTACAAAGCTGCTCGACGAAATGGTGAAGCGCTTTGCGCTCGCGCTCGGCCAGAATTTATTTTCGACGACGGGCGAGGCGCTCGAAGACGTCGTCGCAAAGGAATTGCAAGAGCATCGCGCCACGATTGCCGTCGCGGAAAGCTGCACGGGCGGAATGTTGGCAGCGCGTTTGACCAACGTGCCGGGCAGTTCGTCGTATTTTCGCGGCGGAGTAGTCTCGTACAGCAACGACTTGAAATCCGCGTGGGCGAACGTGCCCAGGGAAATCATCGAGGCAAAAGGCGCGGTCAGTTCCGAGGTGGCCCTTGCGATGGCGGATGGCATTCGCCGACAGACCGGTTCGACGCTCGGGATAGGCGTCACCGGAATCGCAGGGCCCGGCGGCGGCACACCGGAAAAGCCGGTGGGCTTGGTACACATCGCGATTGCTGATGAAAAAGGAACCAAGGAGCGCGAGTTTCGTTTCCCCGGAACTCGCGATCGCATACGACACCAAGCGACGCAAGCCGCGCTCGACATGGTGCGGCGATATTTTCTCTATGCCGCGCCCGCGGCGAAGGCCTGACGCGTGCGCCTGTTCGTCGCGCTCGATGTGCCGGACGAAACGCGCCGCGCTCTCGGTGAAACGATCCGGAGGTTTGAAACTGTCTGCCACGGCGCGCGCTGGATGCGGGCGGAAAGCATACACGTCACGTTAAAATTTATCGGCGAGGTCGAAGAAGCGAAACTACCCGCGATCAAAGACTCTCTCGCGAACGTAAAATTGAGCGGCCCGATTGAAATCGCTTTTCGGAACTTCGGGTTTTTCCCCAATGAACGCCGTCCGCGCGTGTTCTGGCTGGGAATCGAAGCAGGGCCGAATCTCGCCGCGCTGGCAGCGAGTATTTCGTCAACGCTGGAACCAGTCGGGATTCCGCGAGAGGAACGCACGTTCAGACCGCATTTGACCATGGCGCGATTCAAGACGGAAAAAGGGCTCCCAAAATTGCGGGAGATCGTAGCGCCGCTCGCGCACCAGAGCTTCGGCAACACTGTCGCAACGCAATTCCATCTGTATGAAAGTGTGTTAAATCCGTCTGGCGCCGTGCATACTAAACTCGCGAGTTATCGTTTCGCTGAAGGCGCAACGCTGTGAACACGCTCTGGCTGATTCCCATTGCCGCGTATTTGTTGGGCTCGATTCCCTTCGGATATCTCATCGTAAAAATGGGTAACGGCTCGGACGTCCGCGGCGCGGGCAGCGGAAACATTGGCGCGACGAACGTCACGCGCGTGGCCGGAAAGGGCGCGGGCCTTGCAACACTCCTGCTGGACGTAGGCAAGGGATACCTCGCCGTTTGGCTGGCGATGCGATGGTCCCATGGAAACATCCGCTGGATGATGGCGGCAGCGGTCGCTGTGGTCCTGGGGCACACTTTTTCCTGCTGGCTGCGCTTTCGTGGCGGAAAGGGCGTAGCGACTGGACTCGGCGTGTTCCTGGCCGTTGCGTGGCAAGCAGTGCTGGCGACGCTCTTGGTGTGGCTAGTCGTTGTGGCATTTTGGAGATATGTCTCGCTGGGCTCGGTCGTAGCTGCCGCGGCATTGCCGATTTTGGTTTATTTATTCTATGCGCCAGGACACGCGCCACCGCTGGCTGTTTCGTTCGGCAGCGTTGCCGTTGCAATCATCGTGATTTTCAAGCACCGAGAAAACATCGCGCGCCTGATCGCAGGCACGGAAAGCCGGCTGAGACGGAAAAGTTAGTTCCAAAAGGAACATCCGAAAAACAGCAATTGTAACAAGCTCCTCCGTGCGGCTCAGGAAGGCCGCCGCGAGCGGACTCTCGCAGTTTCGTTGCAAGACACTATGGCTGAAACAAAAAAAATCGCCATCATCGGCGCCGGAGGATGGGGCACGGCGCTCTCGATCGTGCTCGGGCGCAGCCGCGCGCCGCACCGCATTGCGCTCTGGGCGCGGGAAAAGGACGTGCTCGACTCCCTGCGCAAGGAGCGCAAGAATCCGTCTTTCCTGCCGGGATTTACCATACCGGCTGAAGTCGAAGTGACGGGCGAGTTGCGCGAAGCCGTCGAGGCCGCGGACATTGTCATCGGCGCAATGCCGTCAGCTCATGCGCGGGAACTCTACGTTGAGATGCTCCCCTTTTTCGGCCGCATGACGGGCTTCGTCAGCGCGACAAAAGGCCTCGAGCCCAAGACGCTTCTTCGCATGACAGAAGTAATCGAGCAAGTGCTGACGCCGAAATTCTGGCCGCGCGTAGCCGTGATTTCAGGGCCGTCGTTCGCGCTCGAAGTCGCCCGTGGCGACCCCACTGCAATCGTCGCCGCTTCCACGGACCGCATGCTCGCCAGCGAATTGCAGGAGCAGCTCTCCGGCCCAACGCTGCGCGTCTACACAAACGACGACGTAGTGGGCGTGGAACTGGGCGGGGCCGTGAAAAACGTGATTGCGATTGCCGCCGGAGTCGCCGAAGGTTTGGGCCTCGGGCACAATACCGTCGCGGCGCTAATTACGCGCGGCCTTGCGGAGATGACCCGGCTCGGGACGGCGTTCGGCGCGCGAAAAGAGACTCTGGCGGGACTCGCTGGAATGGGCGACCTGGTGCTGACTTGTACCGGTCAACTGAGCCGCAACCGTTCCGTAGGCGTTGAACTCGGGCGCGGGAAGAAGCTCGAGGAAATTCTCGCCTCCACACGCATGGTCGCCGAGGGCGTCGGTACCACCGCCGTGGCGCACGCGCTCGCTTTGCGGCTCGGCATCGAAATGCCCATCACCGAGCAGATGTACGGCGTCCTCTACGAAGGTCGCGCTCCTCACGATGCCATTCAGGAATTGATGGAGCGCCCGCTGAAGGCCGAATAGACCGTCTCAGCACTCCCGGAGAGTCCTGCCCCCGCGTGGCCAATCCGCCAATAGGTAGTACTTTCGGCCAGTTGTACCCCTGTGCAGGGTCGCATAGGATTTTGAGGTAGATTCGTATGCCTCAAGAACCATTCAAAGCGACCGGGATGCGGCGGCTGCGCATTCTGTGGATTGTGCTCGGAGCGCTCCTGTTCACGAGCACTCTGCCGCTATGGTTGTATCACCGCGAAGTGCTCCAGCTCAGTGAAGAAAAACTCCAAGACACCGAGCGTCTGCAGCAATCGGAAGTCACGCGTTCCATCGCCAGCGAAATTCTGCAATTCGAATCGAACCTTACCGAACAACTCGAAAGTCAAAGACAACTGCTCGCGCTCACAGGCTGGATTCAGAACGTCAGCGATCCCGCGCACGCGCCGCAGCTTAGCCGCATGCTCCAAAACGTGCTGCAAAACAACCGCGACATTCTCTACGTAACGACCATTGGCACGGACGCCAAGGGCGAGTCGGCGGAAAGCGTGAAGAACGCTGACCGCGATCCGTTCGTGGACGCGGCGTTGAAGCGCGCCTTCACGGCAAGCGTACAGAAATTACCTTTCGTGAGTGGTACGTTCGCTCTGGGTCAGGAAAACCGTCCCGCCTTCGTCGTTTCCATTCCGCTGATGTCGGATGGCCAATTCACGGGAATGCTGGCGGCAGTTGTGTCGCTCGACCATGTGGTGGTGCGTTTGAAAGATGCAAGTGTGCGTGGCGGCACCGTCTTCATCGTTAGCGTAGACGGGCGAATCGTCGTCCATCCGGACACGGTCAACATGGTTCCGGGACGTGACCTCAGTTCGAATCCCGTCGTCGTACAATTTAAGAAAGTACCGGAAGAAATACGCACGACGGAAACAACCCAATTCACACTGGACGAAAACGATAAGCCCGTCGAAATGATCGGCACGTACAGCACGGTTCCCGAGCTGCGCTGGGCGGTCATCGCGCAACGCAGTCTGGCAAAGGCTCGCGTTGACGCGGGCGTGCAGGAACTGACGACGCAAGCGATGCGCTTTGTGATTGCGGTCACTTTGATTGCGCTTCTCGTCGGATATCTTTCGGCGCTTGGAATCACGCGGCCCATTCAGGGGCTGGTTCGCTCGACGCGCGCCATCTCGCGTGCCGAATTCCACGAACGCGCGCCGGTCGAAGGCGCGGCGGAAATCAGCGAGTTAGCTGAGACGTTCAACGGCATGGCCGACGACATCGAGAAATACGTCGACCGCCTGCAAATGGCCGCCACCGAGAATCGCGAGCTTTTCATGGGCTCGATTCGCATGCTCGCAGCCGCCATCGACGAAAAGGACCCCTATACGCGAGGCCACTCCGGCCGCGTCGCGAAATATTCGCTCACCATTGCGCAGGAAATGGGTCTCGATTCCGTGGCCATGGACAAGCTGCGCATCTCTGCCCTGCTGCACGACGTGGGCAAGATCGGCGTGGACGATAGCGTTTTGAAAAAGCCCGGAAAACTCACGGAAGATGAATTCGCGTTGATGAAGCAGCATCCCGCGAAAGGCGCCAACATCATGCGCCCCGTCGCGCAACTGAAAGAAATGCTGCCGGGAATCGAACTGCATCACGAACGTATGGACGGCGGGGGCTATCCTTATGGCCTCAAGGGCGACGAAATCCCCATGATGGCGCGCATCATCGCGGTCGCCGACACGTTCGACGCCATCACCACCAATCGTCCTTATCAATCCGCGATGGACCTCGAATACGCCATGGACCGCATCAGTCAACTCGCTGGAGCGAAATTCGACGTGGATGTTGTCCACGCCATCCAGCGCGCCGTCGCCGCCGGCAAACTCAAACTCAGCCCCTCCGTCGTCGAAGTCGAAGTCGCCGTTTAGCAGTCTGCTCGAAGGACTCGCGTTTCGCGTCCTCCGCTACTCAACTCCCAGACTCGTCAAGCGCCTCTTTGCGTTCCTCTGCTAGAATGAACGTTTCCGCCAGCGCGGCGGAAACGCCATGATCACCCTATTCGGTAAACCTGAACCAACCGTCCTCGAGCGGCTGAAGAACTCGGTCGTCAAAACCCGCACCGAGCTGTCAGCGCGCGTCGAGCAGTTGTTAACAGGCGATCGCCCTGTCGATCCCGCGTTGCTCGCTCAGCTCGAAGCGGCGCTTTTGAGCGCGGACATTGGCGTAGCCACCACAAAAGAAGTTTTGGCGCTTCTTCGCCGCCAGGTGACGGAGCAAAAACTCGTCGACTCTGCGGCCCTTAAACTCGAATTGAAGAACCAGCTCGTGCGCATTCTCACCACAAGCCCCGTTCCGCGAAATGGCGACTCCGCTGCAGCTGTCGCGGCCGCGCCGCGCGTGATTTTCGTCGTTGGCGTGAATGGCACCGGAAAGACAACTACAATCGGCAAGCTCGCGCACAGACTGCGCGCCGAAGGCCGCTCCGTGATGCTGTGCGCCGCGGACACTTTTCGCGCGGCGGCTATCGAGCAGCTCGAAGTCTGGGCAAAGCGCTCCGGCGTCGAATTGATCAAGCAGAAAGCCGGTTCGGATCCGGCGGCTGTCGTTTTCGACGGCCTCACCGCCGCGCGCGCGAAAAATGTCGACGCTGTGATCGTCGACACCGCAGGCCGCCTGCACACAAAATCCAATTTGATGGCCGAGCTAGAAAAAATGAAGCGCACCGCCGCGAAGCTCGTTCCCGGCGCTCCGCACGATGTGCTGCTCGTGATGGACGCGACCACCGGCCAAAATGGACTCGCGCAGGCGCGCGAATTCACCGGCCACGTCGGCGTGTCGGGAATCGTGCTCACGAAACTCGACGGCACGGCCAAAGGCGGAATCGTGATCGCCATTTCCCGCGAGCTCGGCTTGCCCATCCGATTCGTCGGGACGGGCGAACAAATAGACGACCTGGTGCCCTTTGACGCGCAAACCTACGTCAACTCACTCTTTGACTAACGACAGCACAAACGAAGCGGAGCGGCTCGACGGTATTCACATGACCGATGAAGCCTGGATGGCCCGCGCGCTGGTGCTGGCGCATCGCGGCACCGCGCTGGCGCATCCGAATCCGATGGTCGGCGCGGTGATCCTGAAAAACGAGCGCATCGTAGGCGAAGGATTTCATACCTACGATGGCCGCAAACACGCGGAGATTATTGCCCTCGAAGAAGCCCGCGCCAATGCTCGCCGCGCAACTTTGTACGTCAATCTTGAGCCTTGCTGCCACGTCGGCCGAACCGGTCCATGCACGAAAGCGATCATCGACGCGGGCATCAAGCGCGTGGTCGTGGCGATGCGCGATCCCAATCCCGCTGTCGCCGGGCGCGGAATTCGTGAGTTGCGAGCGGCCGGCATCGAAGTCGCTCTCGGCGTGCGTGAAAACGACGCGCGCCATTTGAACGAAGCCTTTGCGAAATGGATTCGCACGAAATTACCGTTTGTAACGTTGAAAACCGCGCTCACGCTCGACGGCCGGATCGCAGCGCGCACCGGGAGCACTACTTGGATTACGAGCGACGCCTCGCGTGAAGAAGTTCAGCGCATGCGTCACGAAGCCGATGCGCTGCTCACCGGAATCGGCACCGTGTTGACCGATAACCCGCGAATGACGGATCGCACGAAGCAGCCGCGGCGAAGGCCGCTCGTTCGCGCGATTGTCGATTCGAAGCTTCGCATGCCCATGAAATCGGGTATTGTGAAATCCGCAAAAAACGACGTGCTGATTTTCACCGCGCGATCGGCCGATTCGCCGAAAGCGAAGTTGCTGCGCAAGACCGGCGTGGAAATTGTGCAAGTCCGCTCGCGCGGCGGACACGTGGATTTGCGTGAAGTGCTGTGCGAGCTGGGCAAGCGCGAAATTCTCAGCCTGATACTGGAAACCGGCAGCGAACTGAACGGCGCGGCGCTCGCGCAAGGCCTGGTCGACAAAATGGTTCTGTTCTATGCTCCAAAAATCATGGGAGCCGGCGGAGTTCCCGTGGCGCAACTGCCGCCACAATGGTTCAAGCGTTCGCCCGCTCTCTCGCAACTTTCGTTTCGACGCTACGGCCCCGATTTCGCTGTTCAAGGATATTTTCACGATGTTTACCGGAATCATTGAGCGCCTCGGCAAGATCGAAGAGCTCAAACGAAATAAAAAGGGCGGCCGCTTGAAAATCAGCTTCGCCCGCTCAACCAAATCAACGGACGCGAACGAATTCGCGTCTGAACTCCAGTCTGAATTGCAGTCCAAATTGAAGTCCGGCGCCAGCATCGCCGTCAACGGCTGCTGCCTGACGGTCGTCGAAACCGGAGAAGGATTTTTCGCCGCGGATTTGTCGGCAGAAACGCTGCGCCGCACTTCATTTGCCAAGGCAGCGTCCGGCCGCATTGTGAACCTCGAATTGCCCTTAAGAGTCGGCGCGCCCCTCGGCGGCCATTTCGTGCAAGGCCACGTCGATGGCGTTGGCTGCGTTGAACACTTGAAGGCCGAAGGCGAAAACTGGTGGCTCGCCGTTAGCGTGCCGGAAGATTTGCGCCGCTATGTCGCCGAAAAGGGTTCTCTCGCCGTCGACGGCATCAGCTTAACGGTCGCGCGATGGAAGGACGGCATCGCCGACTTCGCAATTATTCCGCATACCTACGCGAACACAAACCTGCGCGAAATCTCCGCGGGTGATTTTGTGAATCTGGAATGTGATATTTTGGCGAAGTACGTCGAGAGCTTGATGAAAGGCCGCGCGGAAATCGCAACGTCGCGATGGACCGTCACAAAATTAATCGAGGAAGGATTTTAGCGCTTCACTTTTTGCATTGACTCGCACAATGGCTGACCGGCGAACTTACGACGTGATTGTTATCGGCGCGGGCGTGTTTGGCGCATGGACTGCCTACCGCCTTGCGCGCGGCTGGGGCAAAGTGTTGCTCGTCGACGCGTATGGCGCAGCCAACAGCCGCGCCAGCTCTGGAGGTGAGTCTCGCATCATCCGCATGGGATACGGCGCCGACGAAATCTATACGCGCTGGTCAAAACGCGCGCTCGAGTTGTGGCGCGAATTCGACGCTCAAACGGGCGCGCGCATTTTCGATCGCACAGGCGTCCTGTGGATGGCGCGCGACACCGAACAAGTTGCGTCGGATACATTGGCGACGCTGACGAAAGTCGGCGTGCCGCACAAAAAACTTTCGCCTGCGGAAATCGAGAAGCGTTTTCCGCAAATTTCTTGCGACGACCTCGACTTCGCCATCTACGAACCTGAAAGCGGCGTCCTTATGGCACGCCGCGCGGTGCAGAAAGTCGTCGAGGAATTTCAGAAAGCCGGCGGCACCTATCAAATCGCGGAAATGGAAGCGCCCACCGGCAGCGGTCGCGTCGAGGCGCTCGCCACGTGGAGTGGCGAAAGTCTGCGAGCGGACAATTACGTTTTCGCCTGTGGCCCATGGCTGCCCCGGATTTTTCCGGAGCTTCTCGGCCACAGGATTTTTCCGTCGCGCCAGGAAGTCTATTTCTTCGGCGCGCCTCCGGGTGACAAGAGTTACGCCGCCGGCAATTTTCCCACCTGGCTCGACGTGGGAAAGGAAATCTACGGTATGCCCGATCTCGAAAACCGCGGCGTCAAAATCGCCAGCGACCGTCACGGCTCGCCGGTTGACCCCAACCGCGTCGAGCGCGTTGCCGGCGAAACGCTTTCGCTCGTGCGCGATTATTTGAGCCGCCGCTTCCCCGCCTTGCGCGACGCGCCCGTGGTCGAATCGCGCGTATGCCAGTACGAAAACACTTCGAACGGCGATTTCCTGATCGACCGCCATCCGAATTTCGAAAACGTTTGGCTCGTCGGCGGCGGCTCAGGCCACGGATTCAAACACGGCCCCGCCATGGGTGAATACGTCGCGAAGCTTGTCCTCGAAGGCGGCGAAACGGAGCAAAGATTCTCGCTCGCCACAAAGCAAACAGTTCAGAAGCGCGCTGTATATTGAACCCAAGTCACAAAATAAAACCGCAGCATTCCGCGCCGTGTCCCGCAATTCACGAGTTTATTATTATTACTTTTCCTCGAGCATGTCCGTCTTCCGCATACAGGAGAGCTTCAGCAACGCCGCTTAACGGGTAACGCCTGTCTATGACGGGTTTAACTTTCCCGGCTTCAAGGAGATCTCTCAGAAGAACCAAATCCTTCTTGTTTATGTTCGCGACAAAGAAGCAAATCTTCTTGTTCCCAATTCGTGAGAGAAACGGGGCCAGTAACATCGTTTGGAAAATTCGAGCCAAACCACCTCCGACGATGACATAAATTCCGTCCTGAGTCAGCGTACGCCTGTAATCGAAAATCGAATGATAAGCATTGGCGCCTATGATCAGATCGTAACGCTGCCCGCTCTTCGTGAAATCTTCCCGCGTGTAATCAATAACATGGTTTGCGCCAATCGACCGCGCCGTTTCCACATTCCTCGTGCTGCACACCGCGGTGACTTCCGCCCCGAACGATTTTGCAATCTGGACCGAAAACGTGCCCACGCCGCCGGATGCGCCATCAACCACAACCTTGTGGCCTGACTGGATCCGTCCTTTATCGCGAAGGCCCTGAAGAGCAGTGAGTGCCGCGACCGGTACGGCGGCTGCGTCCTCAAACGATATGTTGGCCGGCTTGTGTTCCAGCTTTTCTTCGGCGGCACACGCATACTCGGCAAAAGACCCGCGGCACACGCCGAACACCTCGTCTCCTGGTTTGAACTGGGTTACGTTTCTGCCCACCGCTTCGACCTGACCAGCCACATCAACGCCCGGGCGTGTGATCTTTGGTTTGCGCAGCCCGAACGCTAAGCGGCCGATGGCCGGCCTGCCCCTCATGAAGCGCCAGTCAAGTGGATTGATGGAAGCCGCGCGAACTCTTATCAAGACTTCGTTGTCCTTGGGAACCGGCTTCTCCACGTCCGCGATTTGGACGACGGCCCCCGGAGGTCCGTATCTGGTATGGACGGCGGCTTTCATGCGCGCATGTCCGCCGCGCTGGCTTGCTCCTTCCATCGTTGCGGGTTCACACCCATCACAATTAGCCACAGCTGCAGCGGAATTTCCGCGAGCGCGGACGCGCCAGCGATGAAGGGGAACAGATGGTAGGCGAGCGGCGGGTACATATACATCATCCAACCCAAACCATCAATCGCCAGCAGCACCCCGAGAATTCGAGGCAGGAAGGTCGACCTGAAAATGAGGTAGCCAGTCAGGACGCACCAGAGTCCGAAGAACACCAGGTCTACGTCGAAAGCATAAGCGTTCAGTTTGAGAAAGATGAGCGCCAACGACTGCAACTGTTGCGCCGTAAACGCGGTCATGGAGGGCCCGCTTTGCAAGATAAGCAGAGGGGTGAGGTAAAGGAAACCCGTAACGGCCTGAATGGCACACACCACAAGGCCGACGAACGCCGCCAGTAAAGAGAGGCTGCGGTTCACGGGCTTGAACAAGTCATAGAAAAGAAGCGTCCAAATGATATGAAACGTAACCCCGAGGAGCGAGGATGCGAACCCCAACCAGAATAACCGTTCGTGCCCCAGGATATTCGCCGCGGTCGCCGCGGCATTGCTAAAGACCACTAGCCTACCGAGAACGACCACTTGGCCGGACGCCGTCGCCATGCCTTCAAGCGCTTCAAAGACCCCGGCCAGCCTGCCTCTAAAACGCGGAGACGTCTCTGCAATGCTCATCGTCACTTCATTTCCCCCGAAATCGCGTCACGCGTTCCATCGTGATGCCCAAACGCACCCCAATTACGACGCCGCGCGTTCCCCAAAAGCCTCCTTCACGTGCGGTTTGAACAGGTACATCAATATCCACGCGTCGATGGCGATCAGAATCAGCTCCCACACGATGATCCCCACGTGCATTCCCGGCAATGCCCGCACGATGCCCATGACTTCGAACACAATGCCGAGCAGGATGAGCAGAATTGTCAGCAGCCGCGCCCAGCCGAGCAGTTTCAATAGGCCTATTCCATTCACCAGACACAACGCCGCCAAAACCAAACACGCTATCCCCGCAAACGCGCCCATCGCCGCCAGCGGACCACCCATG
>DASRQP010000101.1:0-17423 GCA_035696585.1 Candidatus Acidiferrales bacterium
ACGGAACAGGGATTCGACATTTACACGCGCGATTCCGTCGCCGCCAACTCGCCGCTAACAATTTCTGTGTCGGGAACAGCCTCGGCGCCCGCGCCAGCCGACAATTCGCAAGACCCCTCTGTCAACTCGCGTGCGGATGCAAATGGCGAAGCCGCTGCCACCACCACGCTTCCACCGCGCCTGAGTAACAACCTGCAATACATTTTGGTCGCGGGATTCGCCGCGCTGTTTTTGCTTGGCGTGATTTTCCTTTGGAGACGTCCGGCGACTGAAACCGTTCCTCCGGCGGCCGCAAATGCAGCCGCCGCCACGAAAGGCCGCGATCGGCATCGCGACTCTGCGAGTCTCCCGGAAAATCGCAGCGCTGCGCCCGCTCAGACTGTCGCCGAAGTCGAGCGCGAAGTCAGCCACAGCCTCGATGAGCTGAAGGAAAAACTGTTTCGTCTCGAATTGCGCCGTCAGGCCGGAACGATCAGCGAAGAAGAATACGCACGCGAGCACCAGCGCACCGAAAAGATTTTGCGCGATTTCGTGAAGGGCTGAGCGTATCGCCTTGGCGACTCCGCACTCGAAAACCCCGGTCGGCGTCTCATCGCTCGGCGTCTCATCTCTTGGCGTGACATTCGACCAAATCGAAAAGCGTTACGGCGCCTTCGTCGCCCTTCGCCGCGTTTCTCTCGCCATCGCGCCCGGCGAATGCGTCGCCTTGCTCGGCCCCAACGGCTCGGGCAAAACCACGCTCCTCAAAATGGCCGCGCTTTTGGCGCGCCCCACTTCCGGACGCGTAACCTTTACTGGCGACGCAGCCGCTAACGCCGACACCATCGCCATCAAGCACCAAATCGGCTTGGTCGGCCACAACATCCTCGCCTACGACGAACTCACCGCAAAAGAAAATCTCGAATTCTTCGCGCGCATCTACGATTTGCACGACCCAGCCAAACGTGCAACCGAAGCTCTCGATGCCGTTGGCCTCGCCTTGCGCGCCGATTATCTTGTCCGCACTTTTTCGCGCGGCATGCGCCAAAGGCTCGCCATCGCGCGCGCCCTGTTGCCGTCTCCGAGTCTCTTGCTCCTCGACGAACCTGCCGCGGGCCTTGACCGTCAGGGCGTCGTGTGGCTTTCGGAAACTCTGCGGCGATTGCGTTCCGAAGGCCGCACCATCGTGATGAGCACCCACGCGCGCAACGAATCGCTCGATATTTTCACGCGCGCCGTCGCCATCGCAAATGGCCGCCTCGACCGCGACACCGGACCCGCCGGAAATCCAGCGCCTCTGTTCAATGAAATGCGAGCCGAGGCTTGAATGAACACTGCTCGCGCCGCCGCCATCGTTCTCGGCAGGGAAGTCCGCGCCGAGATGCGCACCCGCGAGCTTTTGCAGACAACCATCGTCTTCGCCGTAATCGTCGTAGTGCTTTTCAACTTCGCGTTCGAGCCCAGCGTCGGCGAAGCCCGCCGCTTCGGCCCCGGCCTCATCTGGATCGCCCTGCTTTTTTCAGCGTCGCTGATGCTCAATCCCTCGTTCGCGCGCGAACAATCGAACGACACGATTTACGCCCTGCGCATGGCTCCCGCCAGTTCCTTTGCGATTCTGCTCGGCAAAACGCTCGCGAATTTGCTCTTCCTCTGCATCACCGAAGTAATTTTGCTGCCCGCATTTTCGGTGCTCTACAATGTCCCGCTGCTGCCGGTGATTGGCCGGCTCGCGCTCGTTCTTTTCCTTGGCACATTTGGAATCGTCGTTGTCGGCACCGTTTTCTCTGCTCTCGCCGCGCAAGCGCGCCTGCGCGAGCTTCTTCTCCCGCTCCTGTTGCTGCCCGTGCTTATCCCGCTTCTGTTCGCTTCGGTCGAGACGACCGCGGGCTTGCTGGGAGATTCGCCCGCGCTCGATCGCACTTGGATGGCTGTCCTCATCGCCTTCGACGTGGTATTTTTTACGGCTTCCTGGCTGCTGTGCGATTATCTGTTGGAGGAGTAATCGCGAAATGAAACGTTACGGCATCGCGAACGTGATAACTGCGGCGCTGCTCTTCTTCGCCGGATACGCCGCGCTCTTCATTGCGCCCGATGAAGCAACGATGCACGCGATTCAGCGCATTTTTTATTTCCATGCATCGTCCGGCTGGGCCGCCATGGAAGCGTCCATCATTGTTTTTGTCGCCAACGTTGCGTATCTCGCGAAGCGCAATCCTCAATGGGACTGGCTCGCCGTTTCCGCCGCCGAAGTAAGCCTCGCCTTTTGGAGCGTCATGCTCGTCACCGGCCCGATTTGGGCTCATCCCGTTTGGGGCGTCTGGTGGGTGTGGGACTGGCGCCTCACGCTCACGTTGATTCTCTGGCTGCTCTATGTCGCATACCTGATTCTGCGCACCCTCGTCACGGATCCCGAACGACGCGCCGTTTTCTCCGCCATTTTTGGCATTTTCGTTTTTCTCGGCGTTCCGCTCGACTATTTGTCCATTCGCATTTGGCGCACGCAGCATCCTCAACCTGTCGTCTTCGGCGGGCCGAACTCAGGCCTCGATCCCACCATGTTGAAAGTTTTCTTCTATTGCAGCGGCGTGATGACGCTGCTGATGCTCTTGCTCGTCCGCCAGCGCTACAAACTCGAACGCCTGCGCCACCAGGCAGAAGAGTTGCGCATCGCCGCCGAAGAGAATGAAGAGCACGTTGCACGCGCGCCGGAAGAGTTGCGGGGCTGAAGAGCATGATGATGCACGCGCGAGCCCGCCGTAGCCGGGGCAGGGAATTCGCAGCAAGCTTTTGAGATTGTTTTTTTAATTAAGGAGCGCTGCAAATGGAGAATTTCGAGAGCCTCTTCGCCGCCTACATCGCCGTCTGGGCCATATTTTTCATTTACGACTTCACCATCGCCCGCCGCATGGCGCGCGTCGAAAAGGAACTGGCCCAGGTGAAGCAGCAGTTGCACCACTAGCAGTGCTGGACCGTTGGCCTCACGGCAACGAAGCATAGCCCTAATCCAAATTTGACCGTGTCATCCCGAGGAGCCATGCGACGAGGGATCTGTTTTTGTTTCTGGTAACGAAACCCTAAATTAAACTCAGGGTTTCGTTTCAGTCTGCGTCAGGGCACGGCTTTAGTTCACCCTGGGGTACGAATGGGCTGTGCCGGACAAGGCGCAAAGTTATTGCGCCTTTAGCCGCTGAGGCTCCAGGCTGTCCGCTTTGCTTTCGTGGCGCAGGCTTCAGCCTGTGTGCCTTAGCTTTCCGCCGTGGCGGGCAGGAGGGAATCTGCTAGGAACAAGAGTTAAGTTAAGATTGTCATCCCGCTCGCCCTGAGTGCTGTGGCGAAGGGAGGAGCCATGCGACGAGGGATCTGCTTTTGTTCTCCGATGTAAATGTACGAAACATTTGATCATGTCATCGCCCAAAAAAATCGGCGTCGTACTATTCCAACTGGGCGGCCCTGACACTCTCGCCGCCGTCGAGCCCTTCCTCTACAATCTTTTCTGCGATCCCGAAATCATCAATTTCATGGGCGCCACTCTCGCCCGCAAGCCTCTCGCAAAATTCATCGCGCGAAAGCGTTCCCAAATCGTCCGCGAACATTACGCTGCCATCGGCGGAGGTTCGCCCATCGTCGAACTCACAAATCGTCAGGCTCGCGCTCTGGCCGCCGCGCTTGCGCCCGATTTTGACGCCACGGTCGTCGTCGCCATGCGCTACTGGCATCCGCTCACCGCCGAAGCAATCGCCAAACTCCAAGGCCTCGCTCTGGACGACTTGATTCTTCTCCCGCTCTACCCGCATTATTCTTTCGCGACCACGGGAAGCAGCCTGAAAGAATGGCAGCGCCTTTATCGCGCCGATAAATCCCAGAAAACTCCTTCCGTGAAAATGGTCAACGATTTTCACGATCACCCTCTTTACATCGAGGCCCTCGTCGAACGCATCAACGAAGCGCTCCAAAACCTGTCACGCCCCGGCGAAATCCATCTCGTCTTCAGCGCTCACGGATTGCCCATGAGCCTTGTTGAAAAAGGCGACCCGTATCCGAAGCAAATCGAGACTACGGTTAAACTGGTCAGACAGCGCGGCGCCTGGAAGAATCCCCACACTTTGTGCTACCAGAGCCGCGTCGGAAAGCAGAAATGGCTCGAGCCATCCCTCACGCAAACCATCGAACACCTCGCGAACTCCGGTGTCCGCCGCATGCTCGTCATTCCCATATCGTTCGTCACCGAACACATCGAGACCCTGCACGAAATCAATATCGAAGCGCGCGAACAAGCCGAAGCCCTCGGCGTCGTGGAATTTCGCATGATGCCCTCGCTCAACGATTCCCCCACTTTCATTCGCGCCCTCGCGGATCTCGTCCAGCAAGCCGCCGGCGCGACCACTGTGTCGTGATGCGACATGTGCGGAAATTTTTTGCGCGAGAGCGCTTGACACACGTTGCCGCGCATCATATAAAAGTAGCTTCGAAAACGTACTTATAGAATTTATTTTTAATACTCTGAGCAGGCGAAGCAGTTAATCCCGATGCCGGACAACGTTCAGCCGAAAGCTGCTGAAAAATCTAGCCACGCAGTGGCGCCTTCAGCGCCCGCGAAATCGAATTCCCAAAATTCCCCCGAAGTCGTGAACAAAACACGGCGCCGGCTCATCTGGACGGGCATCTGGGGCTACCTCGGCGTCAATCTTCTGATGTTTTTGCGCTATTTTTTCCCGCGCGCCCTTTTCGAGCCCCCCACGGTTTTCAGCGCCGGATATGTCGCCGATTACGGCCTCGGCGTTGACCAGCGCTTCCTGCAATCAGACCGCTGCTGGGTGGTGCGCGAACCCGGCCGCCTTTTCGTGATTTTCGCCCAGTGCACTCACCTGGGCTGCACGCCGGACTGGGAGTCGTCCCAGAACATTTTCCATTGTCCGTGCCACGGCAGCGAGTATGACAGCGAAGGCGTAAACTTCGCCGGTCCTGCTCCGCGTCCCATGGACCGCTGCCACGTTATTATCGATCCATCGAACCAGATTATTGTGGACACAAGCCAGCGCTACATTCAGGATCCGGCCGCTGGCACGAATCAGTTCAACGACACGGGCGCGTTCGTCAGCGCCTAAATTCGGTAGTGGGTCAGTTTGAATTTTCTTGGTCGTGGCACAAAGAGTCGAAATTCAAACTGGCCCAATACTCTAAATTCAGTTTAGCAGGGAAGAGGCTTCCGAAATGGCGGATGATGGCGGAGAGAGCGGCCGCAAGCCGGGCGTTCTCGAAGACATAAAAGACAAGACGCGTGAGTTGGGCGAAACGCTCAAGGTGAAGGCTCGCGAGCAGGCGGAAGACCTCAAAAAGCCTGAAGACACCCAGCTCTATCGCGCGATTTTCCGTGTCAAGCACAACGACGAGCCGCGCAACCGCGCTCTCTCAACGCTCAACAATCTTTTCTTCCACATTCATCCAGCCAAGGTCAATCGCGACGCCACCCGCTACAGCTACACCTGGGGCATGGGCGGCATTACTTTTTATTTGTTCATCGTGCTCGTGTTTACGGGCGTGTTGCTGATGTTTTATTACCACCCCACAAAAGTTCAAGCCTTTCGCGACATTCTCTATCTCGAAAACGACGTCCCCTTCGGCCAGCTCCTTCGCAACATGCACCGCTGGGCCGCTCACTTGATGGTCATGGCCGTCTGGCTGCACATGTTCCGCGTTTTCATGTCCGGCTCGTACAAGCGCCCGCGCGAATTCAACTGGTGCATCGGCGTCCTGCTCATGGTCTTGACGTTGCTTCTTTCTTTCACCGGATATCTGCTTCCGGACGATCAGTTGGGCTTCTGGGCCGTTACCGTGGGAACCAACATGGCGCGCGCCACTCCTTTGCTTGGCAGCCAGGGACCTTTCGGTCCGCAGTTGGGCATGAGTTCTTACAACGATGTGCGCTTCGGCTTGCTCGGCGGCTCCATCGTTGATGCCAACGCGCTTCTTCGCGCCTATATCTGGCATTGCATCGCCATTCCACTGATCGCTTCGGTTTTCATGGGTGTGCATTTCTGGCGCGTGCGTAAAGACGGAGGCATCTCTGGCCCGTCGCCCGTGATGCTCGAATCGGAAACCAAAGTATGAGGACGCCATTCATTGTCATCCCGAGGAGCCGAAATTGACGAGCCTGCTTGCTTGTCCTGACGAAGGAAGGGCTGCAGGCAGGGGCGCCGCATTGTCGATAATGCCGTCATATCAAAATTTCGCAAACTCTCTCGGTTGTCATTCCGAGGAGCCACGCGACGAGGAATCTGTTTTTTCTTTTGGGGAGCAATGCGAAGCATGAACGTGGAAGCCAAAAACGCAGGGACTAACTAACAATGTTCGGTGACTGGCACCAACTCTGGGTCATCATCTCCACGCCCGACAATATCCCTATTGTCGCGATGCTCCTTTTTGTCCCGTTTTTCACTTGGTTTGCTTTCCACAATGCTCTGGCGAACGATCGCCTCATCGCGCAACTCGAAGCCGACCCGCAACTCGCGCGCACACATCACCGCACCACCTATCCTTACAACTCTCGCTGGGAACGCGAACTGCACACAAACCCGTTCCTCATGCGCAAAGAATTGCTCGCGGCCCTCATCATCACCATCATCTTGATGGTCTGGGCGCTCACGTTGAACGCGCCGCTCGAAGAGCCCGCCAACGCCAGCGTCACAATGAATCCCGCGAAGGCTCCGTGGTATTTCCTCGGCCTTCAGGAGATGCTCGAATATTTCGACCCCTGGATCGCCGGCGTCATCGTTCCCACGCTGATTATCGTCGGCCTCATGGCCATTCCTTTTATCGACGCGAATCCGCTCGGCAACGGCTATTACACCTACAAGCAGCGTCGCCATGCCATTTGGACATTTCTGATTGGCTTCGAAGCCATCTGGCTCGTTCTCGTTTCCATCGGCACTTTCATTCGCGGCCCTGGTTTCATGTGGTATTGGCCGACGCAAACATGGGACCCGGATCGTATTGAATTCAACGTCAACCGCAACCTCGACCAGATTTTCGGTGTCAACGGGCATTGGCTCGCCCACATTTTGCCTGCCGCCTGGAAACCGGAGGCGGTGATTATTGCGCGCGGCTTGTTTGGAATTATTCCCATGGTGGTCTACGGAATCGTGGCCGCGTTGTTCATCCATTGGATCTGTATGCGCACCGACTACAGCCGGAAAATTTACCGCAAGATGAGCCTGGTTCAAACCGTCACCATGTACATTTTCCTGATCACCATGCTCTTCTTGCCGGTCACAATTTTCCTGCGCCTAGTGTTCCGCATTAAATATGTTTGGGAGACGCCGTGGTTCAGCATCTAGCGGTTTATCGCAAAAAACCTTCGTTGTCATCCCGAGGAGCCATGCGACGAGGGACCTGCTTTTGTGCGCGTCCCGAAGAAACCGCGCGAACTCCTCGCGTTCGCCAGAGCGCCAACAGTCTCCGTGGCACAGGCTTCAGCCTGTGTGCCTTTGCTTTCGTAGGGGCGCGGATTCATCCCCGCCCGTCGGCGCAACGCGCCGGGCGTTTCTCGCATTCACTCTCGAAGGAGATCGCGTTTGCCTGAGCTTCCGCCAGATGATCCGATAAAAAGCCGCTCTCACGCGAACTGGATTCTGCGTGGCACAGGCTTCAGCCTGTGCGCCTTTGCCTTTGTAGGGGCGGGGTTAACCCGCGCCCGTCGGGTTGTCCTGAGTGTCTTGCCCGAAGGGCGCGAAGCGCCGAGTATTTCTCGCGTTCGCCAGAGCGCCAAACTCTTGAAGGAGACTGCGTTTGCCTGAGCTTCCGCCAGATGATCCGATAAAAAGCCGCTCTCACGCGAACTGGATTCTCATCGCGGTCTTCGTCCTTTTGCTCTGCGTCACGTGGTCGTTCTACGCGGAATTCATCGGCTTGCGCCCGTGGCGCTCATACCAGCACCGTTTCGCATCTTCCTATTCGGTCTACTTGCAGAAACAGCTTCGCGCTCGCCGGACCGCCGAAAAAACGGTCTACTCGTCTCCTGACTACCAAAAACTTTCCGCCGCGCTCCAGCAAGCCGAGGCTGCCGCCAATCCGCAAGACGCCGCCATCCAGCAGCAAATCGCCCTCATCGACGAGCAGCGCGCCGCCGTCCTCCCTTCTTTCCAGGAAGACCGCAGCCTCGTGGGCTCGCTGATTTACGACTACGAAATCGTTCCCAACACTTCCTCCTACCGCAGCGAGAAGCAAAGCAAACTCAAGGAAATGCAAGACGCGGAAGCGAAGACCTACACGGTCGATTGGCCCCAAGCTGACGGCACAACGGTCGAAAAGAAACTGAACTACGACCAGCTCAACGATACGTTCAATCAATTGCTCGACCAGAAAGCGCAGCTCACCGCGAAAGAGGGCGACGTTGATAAGCCCGTGAAAGATGCGCAGGACGCCATGGCGAAATATGCCGGCGACAAACTTCCCGGCTTGAATTCCGCGCAGCTTCTGGGCCTGCTCAACACCGTCCAGTCCATGGACGTTTCACTGATTCAAATCAACGTGAACCCGCCGGGCCATGAAATCAACGACGTCGGCGGCGTTGGCCTCACCGACCGTTGCCAATCGTGCCACGTTGGCATGGACCCGAAATACATCCCCACGTCGTTGACGCTCACCAAGTCCGATCTTGGTCTGCAAAAAAATAACGACGCGCCGTTCAGCAGCCATCCTGACACGCAACTCTTGCAATGGCATCCGCTCGACAAATTCGGCTGTTCGCCTTGCCACGGCGGAAACGGCCGCGCGCTCGACAGCGTCGAGACAGCTCACGGGCGTTACGAACACTGGCTCTGGCCGCTCAATTATCCCGAAAATTATGACGCCGGTTGCCAGCAATGCCATTCCGCCGACGCGTGGACCGAGCACGCTCCCGTATTGAACGAAGCGAAAATCCTATATCGCGAAAAGGGCTGTATCGGCTGCCATAATTACGCTGGTTTTGACGATCAGGGTCAGCAGCTCCAGGACACCGTCCGCGAAATCGCCAGTCTCGAAAAAGAGAAGACTGACGACAATCAAACGATTCCGCAACTCAACAAAGCAGGCGATCAGGCTCCGGACAACGCCACCGCGCAGAAGCTCTACGCGCAGGCCACAAATCTCACCGTGAATGTCAGCAAAATTGACGCGCGCGTGGAACAGCTTGACGAATTGAGTCACAGCCTGCAGCAGGAAGTCAAGCGCGTCGGCCCGGACTTGAAAGAAGTTCGCATGAAGTTGAATCCGAATTGGATTCCGTACTGGCTCGGCCACACGTGGCAATTCGATCCCTCCACGAAAATGCCGCAATTCCGTCTCGAGCCTGACGAAGTTCAAGCCATCTCCGCATTTATCTGGCAGCAGGGCCTCAAAGGTCCGGCGCTTGAAAAGCAATCCGGAGGCGATGCCGCGAACGGCAAAGTCATGTTCGACTCGCTCGGCTGCCTCGCGTGCCATTCCATCGGAGAGGGAACTCAGAAAATCGGCGGCGACGTTGCCGCAAACCTCAGCCGCGTCGGCGAGAAAGCAAATTTCGATTACATCGTCCGCTGGATTCACAATCCCCGCGTGCGCACGGAGCCTTATTGCCCGTACGAACATAAAGACATCGGCCCGGCCGACTACGCGAAGCACAACCTGCCCTATGTGTTTGATGTCGAGCACTCGAAATGCCCCAACGACGGCCATGAACTCGTCGTCGAGCAGGCGACCATCATGCCCGACTTCCGCCTCAGTTGGCAGGAAGCGCGTGACATCGCCAGCTATCTGATGACTCAGAAGGATTCGAGCGCCCACTACGATCAGGCTGGCTTCGTTAACGACACGAATCTTTACTCCAAGGGGAAAACCCTCGTCGAGCATTACGGCTGCGCGGGCTGCCACGAAATCTCCGGCCTCGAAGACGCCGCGCGCATAGGCACCGAGCTCACCACCGAGGGCAGCAAGCCGATTGGCCGCTTCGACTACGCGCTTCTCTACACGAAAGCGCAGGAAGGCGTTTTGCCCGATGGCAAAAAAGACCCACGCGGCAGTTGGTACGACCTGAAGGGCTTCTTCGATCAGAAGCTCGCGAATCCTGAAGTGTTCGACGAAGGCAAGTACAAGCCGAATCCGCTGGATCGCCTGCATATGCCCAAGCCGAATATCGACGGCGACCAGATTAACGCGCTCACTTCATTCCTGCTCGGCAGCACGGAATCGACCCTCCCGCCGAGTTATCAATACAGTCCCGCCGATCAGCGCAAATACATTCAGCAGGGCTGGTGGATCGTCACCAAGTACAACTGTATCGGCTGCCATCAAATCGATATCGGCCAGAAGAGCGTTCTGATGGGCCTGCCGATGTATCAGTCTGACAATTCCATCAGCCTGCCGCCTGTCCTCACCAGCGAAGGCGCGCGCGTAAATCCCGAATGGCTCAAACGCTTCCTCGCGAATCCTTCGCTCAGCGCGACGGACCAGGACCGCAATGGCGTTCGCAATTATCTCAAAGTTCGCATGCCCACCTTTGTCTTGTCGGATGACGAAGTTCGCAAGCTCGTCCTTTTCTTCGGCGCATTGTCCTCGCAGCAGGAACCTTTCATTCCGCAGAAGGTCGCGCCTTTGACGGATCAAGAGCGCCAGGTCGCGCGCGCCATCTTCACCAGTCCCGCCGCGCCTTGCCTGAAGTGCCACGCTACGGGCAACGCGGCTCACGACAAGAACGCGACCGCTCCGAATTTCCTGCTGGCGGGTGAGCGTCTCCGCTCTCCGTGGACGGTTCGCTGGATCACCGAGCCGGCCACCATCATCCCCGGCACCGCTATGCCCTCGGGTTTGTTCGTGCGGAAAGATGGCCGCTGGGTCTTCAACGGAGCGCTACCCGCGGCCGCGCAACAATACAAGGGCGACGAAGCCGATTTGCTCGTGCGGTATCTGCTCCAACTGACGCCGCAGGAGCAGGCCATGCTTTCCGGCCGCACCCCGTCCGCGTCGAAATCTGCTTCTTCCGCCGTCAAAAAGTAATATCCTAGTAGGGTCACATGTAGGGGTCAGACGGAGCAAACCATATATCTTGATTCTCGGGCCTACTTAAAAATTCAGGAGGAATAATCGCATTATGAATAGGAAATTGATTTCTTGGACTGCGGCAGCCGCTTTCGCGCTTGTCGTAGTCGGATGCAGCAAGAACCAGAGTTCGACAACCGGCGAAGAGCAGCCAGCCGCCGCCACTTCCGCCAAAAAGACAGTCGACATGTCCACGGTTGGTTCTGTCAGTGGAGTCGTGAAGCTCGACGGAACAGCGCCGAAGTTCAAGCCGATCAACATGAGCGCCGATCCCTATTGTGTGAAGGCCAATGCCAAGCCTGCTTTTCCTGACCAGGTCGTCACCGGAGATGGCAACACGCTCGCAAACGTCGTCGTGTACGTCAAGACGGGCGCCGAGGGTTATTCTTTCTCCACGCCGTCCGACTCCGTCACTCTCGACCAGAAAAACTGCATGTATACGCCGCACGTCGTTGCGTTGATGGTCGGACAGACGCTCTCCGTCGTCAACAGCGACGAAACCACTCACAACATTCACCCCACTCCCGCAGACAATCGCGAGTGGAACAAGTCGCAGCCTCCCAAGGCACCCTCAATCACGGATACCTTCGCTCGCCCGGAAGTCGCCATTCCGGTGAAGTGCAACGTCCACCCGTGGATGAAGAGCTACATTGCCGTAATGGCGAATCCCTATTACGCCGTCACGGATAAAGACGGCAAGTTCGAACTCAAGAATTTGCCTCCCGGCACTTACACGATCGAAGCGTGGCAGGAAAAGTACGGCGTCGTCGATCAGACGGTCACCATCGGAGCCAAGGAGTCAAAGTCTAGCGACTTCACCTTCAAAGCTTCCTCCGGCAGCTAACCCGCCGGAGACAAGCGCTCTTTTCTGGTAGCGCAGAGCTTGGCCGCCTCTGCCAAGTTCTGCGGCAGTAGACGTCTTTGCGGGTGCCCCATGCTCGCATTTCGAGCGTGGGGCTTTTGTCTTCGTAGGGCGCTGCTTGTTTACCCTGAAGAATGAAGGGCTGCGCCCGGCGTCCGTTTGGAGTGCGGTGGCTCGACGCCGCCTTGCCGTCGCCGTCATTTTGCTGTGGCTGTCGCTTTGTTGTCGCCGCCGCTTTTCGTGTAGCGCAGAGCTTGGCAGCCTCTGCCAAGTTCTGCGGGCGCACCTGTGGCACAGGCTTTAGCCTGTGCGCTTTTCCCTTGTCAACATCCGTCGACGCCTGCGCACCTCGCATTCGCCGCCGCGCTTTCCTGTAGCGCAGAGCTTGGCCGCCTTCGCCAAGTTCTGCGGCCGCACCCTGTGGCACAGGCTTTAGCCTGTGCGCTTTTCTTCTCAACATCCGTCGACGCCTGCGCACCTCGCATTCGCCGCCGCACTTTCCTGTAGCGCAGAGCTTGGCCGCCTTTGCCAAGTTCTGCGGCCGGTGTCTATTGCCGTCTCAGAGTAGCCAACATACAATCCTCAAGCTAGACCATTACTCTTTTGTATAAGGAGACATCAATGTGGATGCTCCTATTTCTTCTTGCCATTCAAGCGAACCTAAACCCTTGCCAGGCTTCATCGGTCCAAACTCAGTCGCCATCTCTGGTTGTTCAAGTTGTCGACCCGAATTGGCTACCAACCCCTGGCGTGAAAGTAACGGTCAAGCCGCTGGATGGGGACGGACAATTGAAATTGAACCCCGCATATACCGACAAGAATGGTTATGCGAGCTTTCAGGTCCGAGGTAACGCTGATTGCGCAATCGAGGCTGACCAGTATGGGTTCAAGCCCGGGCGTGTAAGCAACGTGCATCTCTTCAAGACCTCCGGTTCCCCGACTCCTGCCTATGTGCAGCTCAAGCTGCGCCTCTCAGGCCCTGCCGTAAGGGTCTATTAGAGAGCGACCTTCTTGTGGATACTACTGGGACGGAGCCCGCAAAAGGAGAGCGTTCATGCCGCGCCCAACAACCACAGCGATCTCACCCTGCTTCATCGTCGCCAACGTCGCTCGAACCATCGCGTTCTATCGCGAGAAGCTTGGATTTGAACCTACATTTCAGGAGCCGGATCGCGACCCTTTCTTCGCCATCATCCTCCGCGACGGAGCGCAGATCTTCATCAAGTCCGAAGGGGGCATTACACCGCTGCCCAATTCCCAGCGCCATCGGCACATGCGGTTGGACGCTTTCGTCTATGCGCCGGACCCGGATGCTCTCGCCGCCGAATTTGTCGCTCACGGTGCGGCGTTCAGCGCGCCGCTCAAGGATACACACGACGGCTTGCGCGGCTTCGAAGTCACTGACCCCGACGGCTACGTTCTCTTCTTCGGCCGCCCCAGATAGACCCAAGACAGTCGTTCACTGAACTGGGCGCCGTCGACCTGTGGCGTGTCCAGTGGCACAGGCTTCAGCCTGTGCGCTTTCGTTGTAGCGCAGATCTCGGCCGCCTCTGCCAAGTTCTGCGGCCGTAAGCTTTGCGGGTGCCCCATGCGCGCATTTTGAGCGTGGGTTTTTTGCCTTCGTAAGGGCGCTGCTGGATTACCCTGTCCGCCCTGACGCCGGGTGCCCCATCCTGAGCGTCGTTCGCGAAGGGTGGGGTTTTTGCCTTCGTAAGAGCGCTGCTTGTTTACCCTGAAAAATTAACGGGCGCGCCCGCTTGCCCTGACGCAGGAAGGGTCGCGACTCCCCGAGTCGCGTTCCCCGCCGTGCTTCATGTAGCGCAGAGCTTGGCTGTTTTTGCCAAGTTCTGCGGGCGCACCTGTGGCACAGGCTTCAGCCTGTGCGCTTTTCCTTTGGAGTGCGGCCCGCGCCGTGTGCTTCCTGGAGGCATCCGTGGCACACCCTTTAGCCTGTGCGATTTTTCGCTCGCTGTCGTATACTACCTCTTCGTATTTTCTTATTTCATAATCGAAGGACGATCGTCTTTTGAGAGAAGCAGGGAATCGCAATCTTCATCGTTTCGCCGTTTTCACCGCGTGCTGCACATTTCTACTGCTGATCGCTGGCGCCCTCGTCACCAGCAATCAAGCCGGCCTGTCGATTCCCACGTGGCCGCTCGCTTATGGCTCCGCGTTTCCGCCGATGGTCGGTGGCATCCGCTGGGAATGGAGCCACCGCCTTGTCGCCGGCTCCGTCTCGATCCTCACGCTAATCCTCGCCGTGTGGATTTGGTTCCGTGAATCGCGCCAATGGGTCAGGATCCTTGGCCTTTGCGCGTTTTTGCTCGTCGTTGCTCAGGCGCTGCTCGGCCGCTTCACCGTCAAAACTTTTCTTGCTCCGCCCGTCTCCGCGGCCCACGCCACGCTCGCCGAAATATTTTTCATCGTCACGGTGAGCCTCGCCGTTTTCACCGGCAAGTGGTGGACAGGCGACGTTACGCAGTTGCGCGACGAAGACTCTCCGAAGTTGCGCACGCTCACCGCCTTGACCTCCTTGCTCATTCTGGTTCAGATTGTCTTAGGCGCCGCGTTCCGTCACAACGCCTTCGGCATCGTTCCGCACCTCATCGGCGCCGGAGTCGTCACCTTCATGGTCTTCTGGACGGTTCTCGCCGTCGCCACGCGTTTCCGCAAAGTGAAGGACCTCCGCCGCGCCGCTCGCTATCTCGAAATCGCCCTCGGCCTTCAACTCGTGCTCGGCGGAGTCGCTTACTGGGCCGTGCTCGCTGCGCGCGACGCCGTTCAGCCCACGACCATCTACGTCACGCTCACTGTTGCCCATGTCGCCGTCGGTGCCTTGACGTTTGCATCCAGTGTTATCCTGATGCTCGCATGTTATCGCATTCTAAAACCGGTTCATGCCGCGCACCTGGCATCTCCAACGGAAAGGGCCGTTTCGTGAGGCCCTCGCGATGAGCGCCACCGGCACTCCCGTCGCTTCCGTCTCGCGTTCCATGTCGCGCTTGTCGGCCTACGCGATCCTCGTCAAGCCCGACGTCACTTTCCTGGTCGTCTTGACCACCATGGCCGGCTTTTACCTCGGCGCGGTTGGCCCCATCGATCCTCTGCGAATGTTCAACGCCATTTTCGGCACCACGCTCGTCGCCGCCGGAACCGCCGCCCTCAATCAATATATCGAGCGCTCCAGCGACGCGAAGATGCGCCGCACCAGCGCGCGTCCCTTGCCGCTCGGCGCGTTGTCCGCCATGGAGGCGTTCACCTTCGGCTCGGGATTGATTGTGCTCGGCGCCATGTATTTGGCCGTGCTCACCAATTGGCTCGCCTGTGGTTTGGCGTTGCTCACCACAGCGCTGTATTTGGGTGTTTACACTCCGCTCAAGCAGCGCACCACGCTCGCCACCGCCATCGGTGCAATTCCCGGAGCGATTCCGCCACTCGTCGGCTGGGCTGCCGCGCGCGGTTCGCTCAACGAAGGCGCATGGCTCCTGTTTGCGATTCTGTTTCTGTGGCAGTTCCCGCATTTCCACGCCATCGCCTGGATGTATCGCGAGGACTATGCCCGCGCCGGCATCCGAATGCTTCCGGTCGTCGACCGTACAGGCTCGGCAACCTTCGGCCAGATAATTTTCACCGCCGCGGCGCTTGTGCCCATCAGTTTGCTTCCGTCTGTTATCGGACTCGCGGGCGTGCGTTACTTTTTCGGCGCATTGATTCTCGGCATGCTGCTCGTCGAAGCCTGTCTCTGGGCCTCGCGCTCGCGCACAAACGTGCGCGCGAAATGGTTGATGCACGCCACCGTGGCGCACATCCCGCTGCTCTTGGGTTTGTTGATGCTCGATAAGGTGGTGAGGTAACCATTGCTGCTCGGATTGCTCACGCCCGACAGAGTGGTGAGGTAGCCATTGCTGCTCGGATTGCTAATGCTCGATAAAGTGGTGAGGTAACCTTGAATCTCCAACGCTCGCATCTCCGCCGCTTCTCTGCAAGCCATATGGCGCTGTTGACACCATGGTCTCGGCCGCGCCTCTCCACGACTTGTGTCACCGCGCCTGTTCACGAATCTGTCATCCCGCTTGCCCTGAGCGTATTTCGCGAAGGGAGCCGCCACGCGGCGAGGGATCTGCTTTTTGTTTCCTCGTCAGGGCACGGCTTCAGCCCGTGCGGCTCTGCGTGCACCGGCTTCAGCCTGTGCGCCGTTGGGTCGCACCGGCTTCAGCCTCTGCGCCCTTGCGTGGCACAGGCTTCAGCCTGTGTGCCTTGCTTTCGTAGGGGCGGCGTTTACCCCGCCCGTCGGCGCGGAGCGCCAAGTGTTCGTTTCGCAGGTCTGTCGCGGCTCAGCCTTCGTCACGTCACGGCTTTTTACCCTGCCTGCCCTGACGCAGGAAGGGAGGCACGAAGGGCAGCCGTGCCAAACCCCCACTACTCACACGGGGCTTCAGCCCCTGAGTCCGCGACACCACGGCCACTGCCGCGCCTCTCCACGAATTTGTCATCCCGAGCCGCCATGCGGCGAGGGATCTGCTTTTCGTTTTTGGCTCCTCCGCTGAACGCGGCCAAGCATCCAAAAACCATTCCCTGCGAGACACCCAATGATTGAAGTCGCCATTTTCACCACCGTGATTGTCGACAACAGTCTTTGTAAGGGCACGGCTTTAGCCGTGCCGAAAGGATTCGAAAATTCAGGGGTTTCAACCCCTGAGGCCACGATCCTCGGCCAAGCCATTTGCAACATAACCTCCAAAAACCATTCCCTGCGAGACATCCAATGATTGAAGTCGCCATTTTCGCCACCGTGATTGTCGTCCTTTCTCTTCTCGGCCTGATTTGGGACATCACCAGCGGCCTGATCACCTCCGGCGTGGACGGTCTGTTCCTGCTGCTTGTCTGTCTCATGATGGGCGGAATATTTTCTCTTCAACTCTTAATATTGGCCTGGCAGCGCCGTCGCGCGGGCCGCTCGACTCCCAAGGGAGGCGGATAGCAATAGCTTCCCGCCACAATGCTGTCCATTCCGGTCTCGTCGCTTCCTCGTCTGAACGCATGCCTCAACGCAGCCAGCGCCATATTGCTCGTCACCGGATTTTCGTTCATCCGCCGCAAAAAGGTTCTTCAGCACAAGATTTGCATGCTCTCCGCCGTGGCGTGCTCCGCGATTTTCCTCGCGTCCTACCTCTATTTCCATCTGAAAGCCGGCGTGATTTATTTTCAGGGACGCGGTTGGATTCGCCCCGCATATTTCACGATTCTCACCACACACACGATTCTCGCCGCCGCGATTCTCCCGCTTGTCCTGATCACTCTCACCTTCGCGCTGCGCTCGCGCTTCGCCAAACACAAAGCAATCGCTCGCTGGACCTTCCCGATTTGGCTATACGTCTCAATCACCGGCGTCATCGTCTACTACCTCCTCTTCGTCCTCTACAACCCCACCTGGCCGTCGTAGGACGTACAGTTCGCGCCTGGCGTTGTGGCTGCGGGGCGCGTTATCGTTTGGCTTATTAAACAAATTTATATCCGATAGAGAAGGCTC
>DASRQP010000102.1:0-4073 GCA_035696585.1 Candidatus Acidiferrales bacterium
ACCATGAAGATCCTAATTGCCGAAGACGAGCCGGTTTCCCGAAGGCTGTTGGAGGCGTTTCTGCGGAAGTGGGGTTATGCAGTCGTCGCCGTTGCCCAGGGGGATGACGCGTGGGCGTTGCTCGAAGCCGAGGATCCGCCGCGCTTGGCGATTTTGGATTGGATGATGCCTGGCGTCGAGGGTGTTGAAATTTGCCGGCGGGTTCGCGAAAGGGTCGGGCGCCCGTACACGTATATGATTTTGCTGACGGCGCGCGGCCACAAGCAAGGTTTGCTCGCCGGGCTGAAGGCCGGCGCCGACGACTATCTCTCCAAGCCTTTCGACGCGGAAGAATTGCGCGCCCGTTTGCAAGTGGGCGAACGCATCCTGAAAGTTCAAGACGAGCTAATCGCGGCGCGAGACGCGCTTCATTTCCAGGCGACGCATGACGTATTGACCGGCGTGGCGAGCCGCGGCGCGGCGTTCGAATTTCTGGTTCGTGAACTGGCGCGCGCCCATCGCGAAAAGAAATTAGTGGGAATTGTTCTGGCGGACATTGATCATTTCAAGGCAATCAACGACAAATACGGGCATATGGCGGGCGACGTGGTGCTGAAGGAAATAGGGCGACGCATGACCAAATGTTCGCGTCCCTATGATTGTGTGGGACGTTACGGCGGCGAAGAGTTTCTGATGATATTTCCCGCTTCGACCGACGAAGGTATCCTGCGGTTAGCGGAGAGAATGCGCAAGGCAATAGAAGCCCCGCCGGTGCGAACTCCCGAAGGCGAAATTGCCATCACGTCGAGCTTCGGCGTTTTGGTGACGCACGGCTCCAGCCAGAACGACGTCAACGAATTGCTGCGTATCGTGGATGCGGCGCTGTATCGCGCCAAACGCGCCGGACGAAATCGCGTGGAACGCGCGGAATTTGCCGGCGAGCAACAACCGGATGCCCCGTCCACCACTAATACAGCGCCAGTAATAATATAGTGTCTGTTCGTTTGGACGATTGTTCCGAGACGAACGGGCCGGCGCGTGGTCTTCGTAGCGCAAACTTCGGTATGCCATAATTATCCTTCGTGAACTTTCGCATGAAGTTGAGGCTCCGCCATCGTGAGTGAGACTTTTGTTCGACGGTCGCGCATCGAGGCACCGGCGGAGAAGGTTTTCGCGTGGCACGCGCAGCCCGGCGCTCTCGAGAGGCTGACACCTCCGTGGGAGCCGATTGAAATTCTGGAGCCCGCCGCCGGAATTCGGGACGGCGCGCACGGCGCATTTCGAGTACGCATGGGGCCATTTCGCGTGCGGTGGGAATTCGAGCATCGCGGATACGTTGAAGGACGCGAGTTTCAGGATTTTCAGCGCTCGGGCCCGTTCCGCCGCTGGGAACATACGCATCGATTCATTCCGGATGGCGCCGCGGCTTGCTGGCTGGAAGATCGCATCGAGTACGAGTTGCACATGGGCGTGGTAGGGGGTCTTTTTGCCGGTTGGTTCGTGAGACGGAAGCTAGAGAAGCTGTTCGCGTACCGGCATCGTGTTACATCCGAGGCATTCGCGGCGAAAGGGCCGTAGCAACTTGCAGGAAGCTGACGTCAGGCTCCATACGCAGGCGAATGGATTTGCGTACGCGGCATGCATTTTTTGCAATGGCACTGAACGGAAATTTTTTCGGCGCGCCGCACTTGGTGTAAACTGAATCGTTGTTTACTGACCCGCCCGTACCGTAAGGCAGCGAGTCGAGGAGGCCCACACTTGAATCCGACAAAACCTATTGTTGCGCCAGCGAACGACAAGACCAGCGCGGCGCACCGCGAGTCGCTGACAATTACCGACAATCGCACGGGCCGGCAGTATGAAGTTCCCGTGCAACACGACACGATTCGCGCGATCGATTTGCGCCAGATCAAAGTGAACGAAGATGATTTTGGCATGATGACGTACGATCCGGCATATACGAACACGGCGTCATGCATCAGCCGCATCACATTCATCGACGGCGACAAAGGCATTCTTCGATATCGTGGCTATCCGATTGAAGAGCTCGCCGAGAAAAGCACTTATTTAGAGACGGCATACTTGATTCTGCACGGGGAATTGCCCACCAGCACGCAGCTGGAAGATTGGACCTATCACGTAACGCATCACACGTTCATTCACGAAAGCATCAAGAAATTCCTCGACGGCTTTCATTACGACGCGCACCCGATGGGCATGATTATCTCGGCGGTCGCGGCGCTTTCGACCTTCTATCCCGACGCGAAAAACATTTTCGATGAAGATTCACGGCGCAAGCAGACGTGGCGGCTGATTGGCAAGATGCCGACGCTGGCCGCATTTACCTACCGGCACAGCCTGGGAATGCCGTACGCCTATCCTGACAACGAGCTTAGCTATCCGGGGAATTTCCTGAACATGCTGTTCCGTACCACGGAGCTGAAGTACCGCCCGAATCCCACGCTTGAGCGCGCCCTCGATGTTTTGTTCATTCTGCACGCGGATCATGAGCAGAATTGCTCCACCAGCGCCATGCGCGGCGTCGGCAGTTCTCACGTCGACCCCTATTCGGCGATTGCCGCGGCAACGGCGGCGCTGTACGGCCCGTTGCACGGCGGCGCAAACGAAGCGGTTCTGCGGATGCTGCTCGAAATTGGTTCGGTGAACCGCGTGCCGGACTACATCAAGCAAGTCAAGGGTGGCGACAAAAAGTTGATGGGGTTCGGCCACCGCGTCTACAAGAACTACGATCCGCGCGCAAAAATTGTGAAGCATATCGCGTATGAAGTGTTCGACGTGATGGGCCGCAATCCGCTGATCGACATCGCGCTGGAATGCGAACGAATCGCGCTGGAAGACGATTATTTCGTCAAGCGCAAGCTTTATCCCAACGTGGACTTCTACACGGGTCTCATTTACCAGTCCATGGGCTTCCCCATGACGATGTTCCCGGTGCTGTTCGCGATTCCGCGGGCGTCCGGCTGGATCGCGCAGTGGCAGGAAATGTTGCTCGATCCGGAGCAAAAAATTGCGCGGCCGCGGCAAATCTATCTGGGCAGCGACGAGCGCAGCTATATTCCGATGGACCACCGCGGGTAGTCTGCTGATTGAAATTGCCGACGCGGAAAACGCCGCCACTCCATCTGGCGACTCTGGATCTTTTCGGTACAGATGATAATCAACAGGTATTGCCCCTGCAGCTTTACTTGACTTCGGGGATTCAAAGTCCATACTCCTAATACCCCTTCCTGAACCAAATCAAAGCAGGCTTCTCGTGGTTTGCGCTTTGCGTGCCGAATTTTAGCGCGGCACACACTCCGCATAACCCTCTTCCGGGGAAACCTCGCGGCAGTCCCGTCTATTTGGACTGCAACCAAAGGTGTGTACCCGGCGGAGCGTCCGTTCGTTTCCGCCCACCGACAGGAAATCATGAACGAAACCTCCAAGCCGGCTCTGGCCGGGCCGTTTCCAATCCGCGTGCTGCTGCTCGAACAAAACCAGGACGATATAGAGTTGTCGCTGCGCGCGTTGACGCAGGATGGTTTTTGCGTGGAATCTGACGGTGCGCGAACATCCAAGGAATTCGAACAAAAGGTGCATGACAATTCCTACGATGTCGTCTTAGCCGATTATCAGTTGGCGGGATGGACCGGAATCGACGCGTTACGGGTGATCGAAAGCATGGGGCTGAACCTCCCGTTGATTCTTGTCACGGGAACACTCGGCGAAGAGCGGGCGGTGGAATGTATCAGGCTGGGCGTTTCCGACTATGTGCTGAAGCACCAACTTTCGCGCCTGCCCACGGCCGTGCGGCATGCGCTGCAACAAAAGGAAATGTGGGAAGAGCGGGCGCGCAATGTGAACGTGCTGGAGCAAAGCATGGCGAGTTTCCGTTTTCTTTTCGCCAAGAACCCGATCCCGATGATGGTGTGTGACCGCGAGACGCTTCGCTACCTGGAAGTAAATGACATTTGCGTCGAGCAATACGGCTATTCGCGCGACGAATTCCTGCGGATGCGCGCGACGGACATCCGTACGCCGGAAGAAGCTGTCCGCCTCAGCGAATTCCTCAAAGACGAATCGAGCCAGCTGAC
>DASRQP010000103.1:0-6466 GCA_035696585.1 Candidatus Acidiferrales bacterium
TCGGGACACCGGACGAGGAAGCGTACTGGATCGTCGGTGAAATTGAACGACTGCACTCAGCGGGGCGGCCGTGGCGAAGCTGCGCGGTGCTCTATCGCAAACACTCGCACCGGACGCGCATTGTGGACGTGCTGCGGAGCAAGAGAATTCCGTTCGTGATTCGCGGGCTTTCCGTGCTGCCGAATACGCTGGTGCGCGACCTGCTGGCGTACTTGCGGCTGATCGTGATTCGCTCGGACAACGTGGCGCTCTCGCGCGTGGTGGCTACACCATACTGGGGATTCGAACCGCGCGACCTGGTGCGGTTGGCGGAAAAAACGCGGCGAAACCAATCCATTGCCGACGTGCTGGAAGCTCCACAACAAGAGTTCTCTTTCCGGCCTCAAATGAAAACGGAAGAGTTGCTGAGATTTTTAAAAGCGCTGCGGCAACTGGCGAAGCGAGCGAGCGCACGAACGGTGTTTGACACGCTGGTTGGGGGACTGGGGCTCTCGCCGTTGCCTTCGGATGCGGACCGATTGAACCTGGAGCGGCTGGCAGCGTTTCTGGCTGACTGGGAAAAGAAGAGCGAAGATAAATCGCTGGCCGCGTTTATCGAGTATTTCGATTTTTTCCTGCAAGCGGGCGGAGAAATGGCGCAGACGGAGGAGCCGGCGGACGACGCGGTGCAGCTGTTGACGGTGCATGCGGCGAAAGGGCTGGAATTCGATCACGTGTTCGTGCTGACCGTTTCCGACGGCGAGTTTCCGGCGCGCCCGCAAGCGCCAGTGCTGGAATTTCCTGCCGCGCTGATGAAAGAAGAACAACCGAAAGGCGAATTCCGGATTCAGGAAGAGCGGAGACTGTTCTACGTGGCGTTGACGCGCGCGCGGCGATTGCTGACGCTATCGACGATCGTGAATAGCCGGAAAAAATGGTCGCCATTTCTGGAGGACATTCTCGAAGATCCGAAACTGAAAGCGGCGCACGCGGAACAGTTGGCGCCGAAGGTGAACGTTCCCAAAGAAGACGAAACGGTCGGATCATTACCCGCCGATCCGCGGCTACCACAACTTTTCCCCACGATTCCGGAAAGTTCGCGCGCGTATTCACGGATTGCGCTGTGGGCCAAGGCGTTTCATCCGCCGCTCGGCGAGCCGCTGCAATTGAGCGCTTCGGCGATTGAGACGTACAAAAGCTGCCCGATGAAATATCTGCTGCAGCAAGTGTGGGGAATTCGCGGCGGGCCGCAGGCGGCGATGACGTTTGGCAACGTGATGCACACGACGATTCGGGAATTCGTGCGCGAGATACGCAAGGAGCGGCGCGTGCCGTTCGAAGAAGTTGCGGGGATTTTCGAGCGCGAATGGTCTGCTGCCGGATATCAGGACGATTATCAAGAGGAAGAATACCGCAAGGCTGGACGGGAACAGTTGCAGGCGTTCTGCGAAAGTTATTCGCGCGCGCCAGCAGACGTGCTGCATCAGGAGAAAGCGTTTGAGCTGCCGCTCGATCCAAACGTGGTGGTCATCGGGCGCATGGACCAGATCAACCGGCTGGAAGAGCGGCAAGTGGAAATCGTCGATTACAAAACGGGGAATCCGAAACGTCCGAAGCAAGCGGACCAGAGTTTGCAGCTAAGTCTGTACGCCTTGGCGGCGCAGGAAGTTTTGGAACTCGAGCCGGAGCGGCTGGTTTTTTACAACTTGACGACGAATGAAGCAGTGGCGACGACGCGCGACGCGAAGTCACTGAAGAAAGCCAAGGAGGCGGTTGCGGAAGTCGCGGATCTGATTCGCGCGGCGGAATTCCCCGCCAGGCCGGGGTTCATCTGCCGCTACTGTGATTACCGGCCCATTTGCCCGGCGCACGAGCATTTGATTTCGATACAACCCGCAAACACAAACTGAAATTCCCAAAAAAAAGAGCAGCCGATTTGGCTGCCCTTTTTCGCTGCTCGCTTGCTTCGTTGTTCGTTGTGTTTCGTTTGTCGGCGCCGGAATTTAAATTTACCGGCGATTGCGCGCATGAACTGCTTAGGAGTTTCTCCCCCACGAGCAAGCCGCGCTTGATATTTCAGAAGCGCGAATCTTGATCGCTTCTGTCTTGTATACCCGCATAGAGGCGCGATATCAAGAATTTTGTAATCGAGGAGTCGCGCTGGTTAACGCGGGAAACTGGCGTAGTAACCCTGGCGCGCGGTGACAGCGAGGCCGGGACGCTCAACACGCACCTCAATCGTGTGGTAATTGCCCTTGCCTACGGTTTTGGAAGGCTCGAAGGCGAGGGTGTATTGATTGCGCGCCTCTTCCGTTAACGCCGCATACATGCGCTCGAGATCCATCTGCTTGGTGGCGGAAAAAACATCGCCACCCGTCGAATTCGCGTACTGCGCGAGGCGGCCGGGCCCCTGGAGCCTGAGAATATCGGCGCTGGAATTCACGGCAATGGCGTAGACGGAAATATTGCCAGCGAGCAATAGCCGCAATGTGTTGTTGAAGCTCCACTGATTATTACGATCGTTGGTGCCGTCGGAAACGAGAAAAATAATTTTGCGACGGTCGCGATTGCGGTTGCGAAGCATTTCGGCGGCGTAGTGGATGGCGTCGTCGACATGCTTGGTGACGCCGTTGGTGTTCGTGCCCAGCACAGGAATATCGGCGGCGCCGCCAAGGGTTTGGCCGTTGATGCGCGGCGGAGTGGTCATGATCATGGGCGGAGTGCCGGGGACGCGAGAGTCGAGACTGTCCTTCTGATTTGTACGAATCTGTTTGAGTTGGGCAAACAGGGCGTCATTGTTCGCGGAGAAATCCATCACCAGCTTTGGATATTCATCGAAACGCACGAGCGCCACTTCGTCATTGGGACCGAATCCGGCGGCGATGCTGTCGAGGCTTTTCTGGACCTTCTCGGATTCCTTGGTCGGAAGATCGTCGTCGAGAATAACGACGGCGGAAATAGGGAAGGGTTCATTCCAAAAAAAACGGATGGGCTGTTCGACGTTGTCCTGGAAGACACGAAAGTCGTCCTGCTGCAGGTCCGCGACAAGATTTCCGTTGGGATCCTTTACAGTGACGGGGACGAGTACGTCGGTCGTGCGAACCACAATTTTTGAGACAGTTTGCGGCGGCTTCGCGGCGGGCTTTTGCGGGGAAGGGGCGCTTTGCGAGGCCGTGGATTGGGAGGCAGCGCCGCTCTGCCCGGCTAAAGAAATAGTGCAAACAGGAAACAGCACAGCAGCGGCAAAAATCGCCACAAATTTTCTCATTTTTCCCCTGCCCCCACTACGAGTGTGCGCGGCGAAGATATTACCGCGACTTGTCAAGTTATCGCCGCGGCGGGACGCATCCGTTTGCGAGGAGGACGCATCGAACTATCCGCAATGAAGAACTCCTACGATTATACAATGGCTTCGTGCGCATGAGGTGGCGATCCTTGTCGAAAACGAGATTCTGGGCGGTGGCAATTGTGTTTATGGCGATCATCATCGGTTGGCTCATAGGCGTCCCGCAAGTTTGGATGCAAGGAACGAACTTGAGGTTCGCCGTGAGGGCCGGAGAAGCGCGGCCGCAGATTCCGGTGCAAATTCCGGTGAAGAAGCCGGAAGACGCGCAGCAGAAGAAACAGCAACAACAGCCGAACGAAGGCGTGACGCATGTGAACGTCAACCTGGTGCGGCTGTACGTGACCGTGCGCGACCATCATGGAGCGATTATTCAAAATCTGGAAAAGAAAGATTTCCGCGTATACGAGGACGGCAAGGAACAGACGATTGCGTTTTTTTCGAAGGACATGACCGACCCCATCACGCTGGCGATGATGATCGACACAAGCGGCAGCGAGGAAGATTTCCTTGGAGCCGAGAAAGAAACAGGGTCGCGATTCCTGCGCGACATCTTGCGCAAGGATGATCTGGCGATGCTGGTGTCTTTTGACACGCAAACGAATTTGCTCGCCGACTTCACGGACAATCAGGAAATTCTGCAGTCTGCGCTCCAAAAAGCGGAGATTAACGCGCCAGTGAGTCTGGGGCCGACCAATCTGAACCAACAGGGCACGGTGCTCTATGATGCGATTTATCGGGTGTGCCTGGACAAGCTTCCCTCAGAAACGGGGCGCAAGGCGCTGATCATTTTGACCGACGCGCAGGATGAAGGAAGCAATCATAGCGTGCAAGATGCGATTCTCGCCGCGCAACAAGCCAATGCGGTGGTCCACGTCTTACTGGTGGCCGATCCGCGGTACACTTTCAGCATCGGTTACGCAGGAAGGAGCGTTGCAGCAGAAATGACCACGCAGACGGGCGGGCGCGTGATCGCGGTGCGGAACGACAACGATTTGGACAAGGCGTTCGATCAGATTTCGCAGGAACTGCGCAGCCAGTACGTAATTGCGTACTACCCCACGGACACGACCGCAAACGGAGCGTTTCGCAAAATCAAAGTGGAAACGACGACACAAGACCTTCGCGTACTGACGCGGCAGGGCTACTACGCGCCCGGACGCAGCGCGCGGTAATGAGAACTGCAGAATCGGTCCTTCAGCGGCTGAAGCCGCACTGAAATCGCAGGGTTATGTCGTGGCTAAAGCCGCGACCCACAAAGCTTGATTCAGCCTGCAATACAAATAGACCCGAATCGAATCCAAGTAATCAGGAACAATTCAAAGGGGCAGGAAACTCGCGAGGCTTACTGCTGCGGGGTACTTCCCGGCGCTGGCTCGGCAGGCGTGGTGACCGGCGCGGTGGCGTAATAACCCTTGCGTGAGCGGACGATCAGGCCTTTGCGATCCACGCGGAGGTCCACGCGGTGAAACTCGCCATTGGCGTCGGGGTTGGGAAGCGCGTAGCCGAGAAGATACTGGCTGCGGAGTTCGTTCCCAATATCGAGGAAGGATTGCGCGAGATCGTCGACGCGATACGGAAAGAAAACGCGGCCACCGGTTTCGTCGGAGTATTCCTGGAGGACTTTTTCGCCCTCCGACAGGTGAAGCTTTTCCGGAGTAGGAGTATCGGTGGTGACCCAATCGTTGTTCGTGCTGATGGAGTAAACGGAAACGCCGGCGCGGTCGGCCATTTGGATGGCGTCGCTCAAGGCATGGTCGCTAAGATTGTCGTCGCCGTCGCTGATGAGGACGAGAACGCGGCGGATATCCGGATTCGGACCGGTGGCGGGAGGTGCAGTCATCAGTTTCTGACTGGCAGCGTAAATAGCGTCGTTGAGCGCCGTGCCTCCGCCGGAATTTTGCTTTTGAATTACGGAGCTCAACTGGCCGACGTCGTCGGTATAGTCCTGAATGACTTCAGGCTCATTGTCGAACGTCATCAAGAAAGCCTGATCCTGGTGGCGGCGAATCACGGTGTAAAGAAAATCCACTGCAGCATCTTTTTCGAAGTGCAACCGCTCGCGAATACTGTTTGATGTGTCGAGAAGCATGCCGATGCGGAGAGGCAAATCGGCTTGGCGGCTGAATTGCGTGATGCGCTGCTGCTTGCCATCTTCGAAAATCTTAAAATCGTTTTCGTTCAAATCGGTGACGAACTTGTTGCGCCGGTCCATTACAGCGGCGACTAAGTGGACCAATCGGACGCTCACACGCACGGTAGGCGCCTGCTGAGGAATCGTTTTTTGCTGAGTGTCTGGCGGAGGCGGCGGAACGGGCTTCTGTTGCGCGAAGGCACTGCTTCCGACACCGAGGAGAAGCAATACACAAATTCCCGCGAAGATGGCTCTGGCCGTACTGCCGCGCGTTTTCTTAGTCATTGCTCCTGCCCCTGTGGAGTAAACGATTATAGGTACGGCGCGAGCACAGCGTCAATCGATTCGCTGCCGGCTCCCGAGGCACTGGCGAGATTGCGAAGATAGTTTGCCAAGTCCGAGGGCATGGGCGCGCGCACGTCAATCACCTTCCCCGTGGTTGGATGCAGAAAGTGGAGGTGCGCGGCATGAAGAAAATTGCGGCCGAGCGGCGGGAGCAAAGTGACGCCAGCCTTCGGCTGTGCGGGCGCGCCATAGAGAGTGTCTCCAACAACGGGATGACCGAGGGCGGAGAAATGAACGCGAATTTGGTGCGTGCGTCCGGTGTGGAGATCGGCTTCCAAGAATGTGTAACCGGGCAGGCGCATGCGGACGCGCCAGTCGGTGCGCGCGGCGCGGCCTTCGCGCCGGCGAGTGGTCATGCGAACGCGGCGATGCAGATCGCGGGAGACAGGCAACTCGATGCGGCCAGCGTCGTCTTTCAGCCTGCCGTGGAGAAGGGCGATGTAGGTCTTGCCGATCTGGCGATCACGAAATTGATCGGAGAGCGCACGATGAACTTTGTCATTTCGCGCTACCAGGAGCGCACCGGAGGTTTCGCGGTCGAGGCGATGCACAATTCCCGGGCGCAGTTCCCCACCGATGGCGGACAGTTCGCCACGCGCGCCGAATTCGTGCAACAAGGCGTTGACCATGGTGCCGGTTTTCACGCCCGCGCCCGGGTGAACGAC
>DASRQP010000104.1:0-6140 GCA_035696585.1 Candidatus Acidiferrales bacterium
GAGAATGTGGAGTTCCTGCGCGGCGAAATGGAAAATATCCCGCTGCCGGAAAACTCGGTAGATGTGGTGATTTCGAATTGCGTGATCAATCTTTCCGTTGATAAAGGCCGCGTGCTGCGTGAGGCGTTTCGCGTGCTCCGGTCTGGCGGGCGCTTTGCGGTATCAGATGTGGTGGTGCGCGGAGATGTCCCTGCGGACATTCGCCGAAGCGTGGAACTGTGGGTCGGCTGCGTGGCTGGCGCGATGGAGGAATCGGAATTTCGCGCGAAGCTCGGCGCAGCGGGATTCACGGAAATTGAAATCGAGCCGACGCGCGTTTACAGCATTGAAGACGCGCGGCAATTCCTGACCGCTGCGGGAATTGATGCCGACGCGATTGCGCCGCACGTCGAGGGCAAATTCGCGAGCGCGTTCATTCGTGCCAGAAAACCCGCCGTTGGCAAGGACATCGCGAAAGACTCTTGCTGCGCGCCGGGCTGTTGCGCGCCGTGAAACGAGTATGCCCTCGATGAAACCGAAGGTGCTGTTTCTTTGCACGGGGAATTCGGCGCGGAGCCAGATGGCCGAGGGCTACCTGCGGAGCGTGGCGGGCGAGCGGTTCGACGCGATGAGCGCAGGAATCGAGCCAAAGGGACTGAATCCGCTTGCTGTAGCGGCGATGCGCGAAATTGGCGTCGACATTTCGAGCCAGCGTTCCAAGGACGTTACGGAGTTTTTGGGTACGCCCGTGCAATACGTTGTTACTGTGTGTTCGAACGCGCGCGAGAAATGCCCCGTGTTTCCCGCGACGGTAAAATTCATGCACTGGGATTTGGACGATCCCGCTGCTGCGCAGGGAACTAAAGACGAAAAACTCGCGGCGTTTCGCAAGGTGCGCGACGAGATTTTTGCGCGCGTCGAGCAAGAATTCGGAGCACGACAAGGACGCGATCCGCATGCCTGAGCGCGAAAAGCAGCACGCGCCCTAAGCTTGGGCGTTGCTCGTGGCGTCAATTCTGTCGTTTTATTTCTGATTACTCGCGGGTGCATTGATCGCCGCTTTCACTTCAGGCGACAGCGAGTTCATGCGCTTGATGTAGGAAGCGACAGTCCACAACTGTTGATCTTTCGCCCACGGTTTGTTCGCGAACATGCCAGCGCGCCGAATCCCATGGGATGCCACCCAGAAGATTTGCGCCTCGGTCAGCTCGGTGCCGACGACGGGGAATTCTGGCGCGGGCGGGAACAAGCCGACGCCGTCATTGCCGAAAGGCTTGCCGGGTGTTCCGTGACAACCCGCGCAGTCGCCGCGATAAAATTTGCCGCCGGCGATCAAGTTCTCGTCGGTTGGCGGAAACGGATTGGGATTGTTCGGCGCTTCGCGGCGAATGGACGCGTGGACTCCGGCGCGCATCAGTGAGCTTTCGAGACGGGAAGGGGGAATATCGCCACGCACTTCCGCGAAGCCGAGGCGAATGTATCCGCAAACGACGATGACCATGACGACCAGCGTAGTGACTACACCCAGAAAAAAGTATTTCATTTTTATCTCCCTTTAGGACTCAGGGTAGGGGCCGGAATATGGGTGAGTTGATTCACATTCACCGCGGCGGGTTGTAAGTGGCAAGGCGCCCGCGCGAGATGAGACGTCTTGTCGAGCTTAAAAGCGGAACACGATGGCTTCGGAGATTTGGAAGTTGTGTTCGTGGTACTGCGAGCCGAGTGTCGCGCCCGGGTATCTGACGATGGTGTCGCCGACGTCGATGCGCAGCGCAACATGTTTGGTGGGGCGATACTCGATGGCTTCGCCGTAGTTGAAGGCAAAATCGGTGGCGCGCGTGAAGCCGAGCATCGAAACGGGCGCCGCCGACGAAGCTTGATAATTCAGGACAGCGGAAAATCGCGGCACAGGAGTTGGCGCAAGCGATGGAATGGCGGCGGGAGGCGCGCTGGGCGTGGGCGTGCCGCTCGCGGGGGTTGAGCCGAGGACGCGGCCGAAATTCACGAAGCCCGGGCGAATCACGCTGTAAAGTCCCCAACGACGCGTCGTTGGGCCGAAGCGCAAGCCGAAAAGTCCTTCGGTGACATTGCCGCCCGTGAGATTTGTCGAGGCGCTGCCATTGTCGCCGAAGAAATCCATCTCCGTGTCGATGCCGATCCAGGGCGAAAAATTGTATGTGAGATTTCCGCCGAGGCCGGAATTGCTCGACTCGCAGGTCGAACCGCCGGTACATTGCGAGGGCAGAGTAAGGAAGGCGTAATGCCCGCCGAGTTCCCATTTTGAATCGTCAGCGAAATTTTGCGCGCGCGCGGAGGGAACGCAGGCGACAACCAGGAAAAGACTCGTCGCGAGTGGCAACACGAATCGCGTCGCAAATAAAAGCCAGGCGCGCTTTACAGGGGCCGGGAACAGAAGTCGCATGAGCAATCTCCGAAAACGTGGTCCGGGCGCCGCAGGCGCGGCCATTATCTCGCTGCGATGTACATCGCGCAAGCGCAAACGGACCTGTAATGCATCCTGGGGCAGTAGCGAGCCGGACGCTGCCGAACGGTCGGCGAGGTAGCTTAGTACGTGAACGCGTAGGCGGCTTTTGAGGAGACGCCCACTGCGGATACATACAGGTTGTAGTTTCCGTGCGGCAGAGCAGCGGGCAGTGTGAACTGGGCGGTCTCGACTTCGCCCGGCGTCGCCGGAATCATCGAACTGAAGTTGAACGAACGGCAGTAGTAGACATTTCCCGCCGCGTTCGTGAGATACACAATCGGATAATTTTCCGCCATGGTCATGTCGTCTTCGCCGGTGGTCACCATGCCGGAGAGCTGCGTGCCCGTCAGCGTGTAAGAACCATCAGGATTCAGCGTGACGCTTTGAACCGCGGGGCGCCAGGCGTCGTTTGGAGCACCTGTGGGCGTGTAAATGTAGTCCAGCGCTCCGCAGGTGACGATGATCTGGCCCGTGGGCAACACGAGAAAATCCAGCGGCATTGCCGGATCGTTCGGCGGAACGATTGGCACAATCGTGTTGCTCTGCGGGTCGAATTCATTGAGGACGTTCGCCGCCTTCCCATTTGGATAAGATTGAAAGATCACTTTGCCATTGGGCTCCACAATCGCGGCAACGTCCTCGGTATTATTTCCGTCGGGCAAGCCGGGGCCGGCGACCCAGCTTCCCGGCGCACTGCGCGTCGCGCCCGGCGTGTATAGCGCCGTCGAAAAGGAACCGAGCACGAAAACGCGGCCGTCATAGAGCAGGGTTGCGGGACCAACGTCGCCGAAGACCACACCCGGCGGGACTGAGGCGGTGGGATTCCACAGATTGGCCGCCGGGTCGTAGCGGTTTTGGGTTGTATTGGAAACAGCGAAAACCGATCCATCGGGAAGCGAGATCCAGCTCTCTTCATCGCCGGAGTCGCTCTTCGAAGCTGCCGGAGTCCACGCGTTGGCTGTTGGATCGTAGATTTGGGTGGCGTCGGTGGTTCGCGAGCTGGCGAAGATGCGGCCGTCCGTGAGCGTTGCGCTGCCACTGTCGCCGATGTCACCGTAAAGGCCGGGCGCGGCGATGGTCCAGGTGTTCCCCACGGGATCATAGATTTCGACAGAGTTGTAATCTTTGTTCGATGATCCCGGCGGCCAGAAATAAATGTACTCGCCGCCAGCTTCATAGAACCTGCCGTCGCGCAACACGTGCTCTTGCGCGGCACCGCGGCCGTAATTGCTATCCGCAAGCACCGTCCAGACGCCGTTGGCATAGTTTCCCTGAGCGTCCGGCGTCAACTTCACCCACTGGTGAAGATCGCCCCCATGCGAGAGCACGGTTCCATCCGTCAGCAGCCAGAGGCCAAAAGCAGGGCCGCCGTTCGCGGCGCTAAAAGGGGCAGGCGTCCAGGTCCCCGATTGCTGGAGTGGCTGCGGATCCACAATCAATTGCACGGTGAAAGTCGCCACGGTGTAATGAATCGTGTCCGTGGGAGTGAATGTGGTGGACAACGTGTCCGTGCCAACGCCGGGCGTGATGCCGGCCGCCGGCGAATAAACGAACGTTCCCGCCACGGACGCCGTCGCGTCCAACTGTGTGCCGGATAGCGCGATGCCATAATTTATTGGCTGCGGATTGGCCCACGTGATTGACGGCGTGATTTGTTGTGGTGTGCTTCCGCCTCCTCCGCAGCCGACAAGAACAAGCGGAAGCACTGCCGTAAAGCCAAGTGTCCGAACACTTTTTGAAATGCGTGACGCCCGAAGCAGGACTTTCCTTGCGACGTAAGCGAGTTCGAGCGGGTTCATGCGGCGCATAATTTATCCCGACTTCCCGCTCCCGGCAAGTTCGGCGACACGTGCACTATTACACCATCCCTATCCTTCGACGAAGTTCAATTTGATTTTGTTTTTCAACAGCGGCGAAGGACTAGGATTGTGCGGTCATCCCGTTGCGGGGCGCCGTTGGAGAAGTTTTTGACTTCTTCGAGGCAAGCCGCGGTGAGGGATTCGGGCTCGAGCGCATGCCGTCCCTTGAGAAACTGCGCCAGATGGCGGAAACCGTATTCGTTGTTCGCGCCGTCGAGCGATTCCGTCAAGCCGTCGGTGTAGAGAACGAGACTGTCGCCCGCACCGAGGCGAATCTTTTCCACGGGATAATTTCCGGCGCCAAACATTCCCAGCGGCATGCCAGTGGATCCGAGCGAGCGCACTTCGCCATTCTGCAGCAGAAAAACGGGCAGATGGCCCGCGCTGCAAAGTTCGACTGAACCGGAAGTAGAAGCGCGTCCGCAGACGAGCGTCGCGTATTGTCCCGCCGTGGTGCTTTCGCAAAAAAGACGATTGACGCGGCCAACAAGTTGGTCAAGAGGCAGGTTGCTGCCCGCCAGGCTGCGAAACATGCCGTGAAGCTGCGTCATCATCAGCGAAGCGGCCACGCCTTTGCCGGAAACGTCACCGAGCGCCAGAAACACATCGCGCGAGGCTTCGCGGGAACCTTCGGCCGGAATGACGTCACAATAATCGCCGCTGACCGGGCCAGCCGGTTCGTAGCAATAGTGAATTTGCCAGCCATCCGCGCTGAAATTATGCGGCGGCAGTAGCGCGCGCTGCACGCCGGAAGCGAGTTCGAGGTCCTGTTCGAGAGCGCGGCGCTGCGGTTCGCTGAGATGGTCGATGCAGAAACGCACGAGCGGATCGGCGAGCAAGCGTTCCTGCTCCACTGGCTCGTGGCACTCCTCGCAGATTCCGAAAGAGCCGTCGCGCATGCGGTCCAACGCGGCATCGACTTCGACGAGAAGCGCGGTAAGCGAAGCGTTGGCCGCAGGCGATGCGATGGCGGCTTCGAGTCTCTTACGGCGATCTTCGAGCTGCGAATGCAGATATGTGTCGGTGGTCGCCATTTCTCCCTCCGCTCTGCCCATCATACGCAAAAGCAGCCGGCGCGCTATCCGATTCGCGCGTTCAAATGCCGGCGCGCTGAATTTGCATCGGAGAACACGCGCCAAGCGGGCGCTCTTTGAATTATCCGTTTTAGATGCGAAGCAGCGCCCGAAGACTCATGGCAGGGCAGCGCGCGAGGATGCGGTGCCGAGTTTCGCGAATCAGGCTAGAATGGCGGAGCGCGCGAGGGCTTGCGCGAGGGACGCATGCGATGGCGGCGACGATAATTGGGCTGATCGTGCTCGTGGTGATTTTGTGGGACGTGTTCGAGACGATTATTTTGCCGCGGCGCGTGACGCGGCGATTCCGCATCGTGCGGATGTTTTACCGTTACACGTGGATTCCGTGGAGAGGCGTGGCTCGGGTGATTCGCCGCGGCAGCCGCCGCGAATCGTTCTTAAGTTACTTCGGACCGCTGTCGTTGCTCGCGCTGTTCGTCGTGTGGGCCCTGGGACTGATTTTCGCTTTCGCGCTTTTGCATTTCGGCGCAGGCTCGGCAATCAGTTTGGGGGTGAACGAGCATCGCGGCTTCCTCGCGGATTTTTATCTGAGCGGCACCACGTTTTTTACGTTGGGCTTGGGAGATGTGACGCCGCAGACGGAACTGGCGCGCGTGATTACGGTGATCGAAGCGGGAATCGGCTTCGGTTTTCTGGCGGTGGTGATCAGCTATTTGCCCGTGCTGTACGGAGCGTTCTCGCGGCGCGAAGTGAATATCTCGCTGCTCGACGCGCGCGCGGGTT
>DASRQP010000105.1:0-8999 GCA_035696585.1 Candidatus Acidiferrales bacterium
GTGATCGGGATGTACAACGGGCTGGTGAAGCTCAAGGTGCAGTGCGACAACGCCTGGGCGGACATCGATGTGCAACTGAAGCGGCGCTACGACTTGATTCCGAACCTGGTACAGACGGTGCAGGGCTACGCAGCGCACGAAAAAGGAACGCTGGAAGGCGTGGTGGCAGCGCGAAACTCCGCAATGGCGGCCCAAGGACCCGCGGCGAAGGCGGAAGCCGAAAACATGCTGACCTCCGCATTGCGGCAGGTGTTCGCGCTGGCGGAGGCGTATCCTCAATTGCGCGCCGTCGAGAGTTTTACGCAATTGCAAACCACGCTGAGCCAGTTGGAAGACAGCATTCAAAACGCGCGGCGCTATTACAACGCCGTGGTGCGCGACCTGAACACGAAGATCGCGGTGTTCCCCTCGAATATTATTGCGAATATGTTCGGCTTCAAGACGCGCGAATTTTTCGAAGTGGGCGCGCCGGCGGAGCGCGATGTGCCCAAGGTGAGTTTTCAGACGGGCGCTTCGCAGTAGCGTGACGGGCACGATGCAAAGTTTTCGCCGGGCGGCGGTTTCCATTTCCATTGCAACTCTGCTGGCGCTGGCGGCCCTGCTCACGGGCGCGTCTCCAGCACATGCGCGGCAGCTTACCCTCAAGAGCTTCGACGAGCAGGTCGTAGTCCATCCCGATTCCACAATCGAAGTCACGGAAATGCTGGAAGTGAAGTTTGAAGGCCAGTGGAATGGAATCTACCGAATGATTCCGGTGGAGTATCGCGGGTCGCTGGGGCTGAATTACACGCTGTTCATCGAGACGGAAGGAGTGACGGATGAGGATGGCCAACCGCTGAAATACGAAGTGAGCCGCGAAGGCCAGTACAAACGATTCAAGATTTACGTGCCGGGCGCTGTGAATACGACGAAGACGGTGGTGTTGCGCTACGAGGTGCTGGACGCGTTGCGATTTTTCCCGGACCACGACGAGCTGTATTGGAACGTGACGGGAAACGAATGGGAGATGGCGATTGAAAACGCGACGGCGCGAATCGAGCTGCCCGCGGGTGTTACGGGCCTGCACGCGGAAGCGTTCACGGGAGGATACGGGCAACGCGGGCAGGAAGCGGAAGTGAAGGTCGAGGGGAACGTAGTTCAGATTCGCATGCAGCGGCCGCTGTTTTTCCACGAAGGGCTGACGGCGGTGGTGGGGTGGGACAAAGGGTTCGTCCATCCGCCAAGCGCGGCCGCGAAGGCGCTACTTTTTCTGCGCAGCAACTGGCCATTGTTTCTTCCGGTGCTCGCCTTTTTCATCATGGGATGGCTGTGGTATTCGAAAGGGCGCGACCCGCGGCGAAACCCGATCACTGTGCAATACGAACCGCCCGACGGCATGAGTCCCGGCGAGGCGGGAACGCTGGTGGATAATGAAGCAGCGATGCGCGACATCACGGCGACGATTGTGGATCTGGCGGTACACGGATTTTTGACCATCGAGCAAACGGACGCGAGCCAAATGCTGGGCCTGGTCCATCACAAAAATTACATATTCCATCGCACGAAGGCCCCTGCCGAATGGGCCAATTTAAAACCGCACGAGCAGGTGCTGCTCTCGGCGCTCTTTGACGGCGGCGGCAGCGATTCCGTGTCGTTGACAGAACTGCAGAACCACTTCTACACGCACCTGCCTGCGATCCGGAACCGCATCTTCGACGGGTTGATGAGCGACGGGTTTTATTTGCACCGACCGGATAAGTTGCGGCAAGGATTCATTGGAGCTGGAATCTTTATCGGCTTCGGGCTTTTCTTCGCGGCCAATTTCCTTTCGGCGACGATGGGAATTTCGGCAGTGACGACGATTGCCGCGGGAATTCTGACCGGGCTGATTGTCGCGGCCTTTGGATATTTCATGTCCGCGCGAACCGTGGCGGGTGAACGAACGCTCGAAAAGGTGCTGGGGTTCGAGGATTTTCTGGGGCACGTGGAGAAGGACCGCATCGAGCGCATCGAAAAAACTCCGGAGATGTTTGAGAAGTTTCTGCCGTACGCGATGGCGCTGCGCGTCGAGAAAAAATGGGCGAGCTCATTTCAGGATATTTGCAAGCAGCCGCCGCAGTGGTATTCGGGGCCGTACGGTTCGGGCTTTGCGCCGTATCTGTTCGTGAATGACCTGAATGTGATGTCGATGCAAGCGGGCAGCGCGATGGCCTCTTCGCCGCGCAGCGCGGGCGGTTCTGGATTTGGCGGAGGAGGATTTTCAGGTGGAGGATTCGGCGGCGGGGGCGGCGGAGGATTTTGACGCGAAGAGGCTGAGCGATCAACGATTCACCTGCTTACTGTGGAAAAGAGACAGGCTGAAGCCTGCCTGCGGCAGGCAGGCCTGTGCCACAGTAATCGTTGAACCAGGGACCGCGAATTATCGCGCGCGCAGCTCGTCGATGCGCTGCACGATGCGACCGTCAGCTTCCTCAAGGAAACTGACTTTCACCACATCTCCCACGGCGATTCCCGGCTGGGGCGCGGCCAATTTGAAATCGAAGCGCTGGACATTTCCCTCCGTGGTCACGTCGAGTTCGATTTTCGTTTGCGTCATGCCCGCGATCTTGCCCACGAGGATGGAGCGCTGCGCGGACTTCTGATATTCGTCGGTGCGCAGAATAGCGTCGAGCCAGCCGTGTTCGCGGAGACTTTCGTCTTCGATTTGGCGCGTCCAGGCGCTGAGAATGCTGGAACGGTTCAGGTAACCGACGAGCTTCTTGGAGCCGTCGCGGCTGACGACCGGCAGGCGTCCGATGTTGTTGTTCAGCATGCGATAGAGCGCGTCAAATGCGCGTTCATCGGGATACGCAACGACGAGCGACTGCGCTCCGGCATCCAGTACTTTTATTTTCCCGCTTGGATCGAGTTTTAGTGCGCGCAATAAATCGCCCTGGGTGACGATGCCCACAAGTTTTCCACCGGCGTCGCAAATGGGAAGTCCTTGGGTCATGTTGAAGCCAGGCTCTTCGCGTCCCATGCGCTCGGCCAGTTCCCCGACAGTCATCTCCGGCAGGATGCTGTGGACGTCCGTGCGCATCACTTCGCTGACTTTGACGACCTGCAAGACGCCTACTTCAAAATCCGTAGGGACGGTCAAGCCGCGGCGCGTGAGCTTCTCGGTCATGATCGAGCTGGGCAAGTAGTGGAGAGCAATCATGTCTGCGATGACGCAGGTAATCATCAGCGGCAAGACCGAGTTGTAGTCGCGCGTGATTTCGAATGCGAAAACAATCAGCGCAAAAGTCGCGCGCGCTGCGGCACCGAAAACCGCGCCCATCGCCACAAGCGCGTACGCTCCCGGGGACAAATGCGCACCGGGAAGAAAATGATTGATGATCATGGCGAAAACGCCGCCGAGCGCGGCGCTCGACATGAACATGGGGGCGAGCAAGCCGCCCGAAGTGCCCGAACCGAGCGACACGACGAGCGCGAGTGCTTTGAAAACCATCAGCAAAACCAAGACTTTGAGGGCGAGATTATTGTGAAGAATATCGGAAATCGTGTCGTACCCCACGCCCAGGACCCGCGGAATAAAAAAACCAATCACACCGAGGACAAACGCGCCGATGGCCGGATGCCACAAGTCGTCGAGCGGCAAATGGTCGAATAAATCCTCGACCCAGTAGAGAAACTTCGTGAATCCCACGGCGGCGAAACCGCAAATCACACCCAGAAGCAAATAATACGGCAAGCCATGAATCGGGTCGAAAAGAACATGCGGGTCCATGGAGAACATGGAATGCTGTCCGAGCAGGAACCAGCGCACAGAAGTAGCCAACGTCGTTGCAATCACCAGAGGAATGAAGGAGCGGGCGCGAAATTCGAAAAGCAGCAGTTCGATGGCAAGAATCACGCCGGCGATTGGAGTGTTGAACGTGGCGGCCATGCCCGCACCCGCTCCGCAAGCGAGCAATACCTTGCGTTCCGAAGCAGTGGTTGCGATGAACTGCCCGACGAGCGAACCAAGCGCGCCGCCGGTCTGGATGATGGGGCCTTCCGCGCCGAATGGGCCGCCGGTGCCGATGGCGATGGCCGCGGAGAGCGGCTTCAGGATCGCGACTTTTGCTTCAATCCTGCTGCGCGTGGTGAGCACGGCTTCCATGGCTTCAGGAATGCCATGACCTTTGATTTTGTCGCTGCCATACTTGGCCATGAAGCCGACAATCAGACCGCCGATAACCGGGATGACGATGATCCAATAATGGAAGGGAGTATTTTCCGGACTGCGGAAATGAAACGACCACGCGTGATAGTAAGCGAGATTGGTGAACAGGCCGATCAGGTCATACAAAATGTAAGCGATGAAGCCTGCCGCGACGCCCACAAGGCCCGCGAGAAGTGAAATGTAGCCGAGACGGAACGTGCCCGGCTCGATTGTTTCGGGCCCCTTTGGGTGCGTCTGTTTCATTGTCAACGAGACCTCTTAGTGGGTGATGGGTCAGTTTGAATTTTGACTCTTTGTGTCACGATCAAGACAATTCAAACTGACCCAGCACTTCTTATTGAGACTTTCGCGCGGCGCCGCTAAAACTGCGCCGACGCACTTTCACTTCTTTCGTGCTTCCTTCGCGCGGCCGTTCTGGCGAGAGCCGGACCTTTTTCGTCGCGACACCCCGGAATTGTTCGCATGGGTCATCGCTGTTTCGAGTGCTCGCAGCAGAGCGCGGCCGGCGCTGCGCAGTTCGGCGCGATGCGACAGCGACAGTTCGTTGAGAAGCTGAGTGCCGCGGCGCGTCACGCGCAATAGAACCTCGCGGCGGTCTGCCCGGCTGGATGCTCGCCTCAGCAACCTCTCGGCCTCCAGACGATCCACCAATCCCACCGCGCTGTGATGCTGGATTTGCAAGCGTTCCGCGAGCACTCCAATGGTCGCCCTGTGAGTTGCAGGGAGGCCCTCTATGGCCAGCAGTGCCTGATGCTGCTGGGGTTCCATCCCGGCGTCACGAGCCGCCTGTTCGCTGAAATTTATGAACCGACGAATCTCGTAGCGGAACTGCGCGAGCGCTTGGTAATCGAACTTGTTTTGCGTACGCTTATTCACAGGCTCTCGTAAATTATATCGTAAGACGATGTAAAACAATAATCGTAATGCCAAGAAAAAGCGCACATGTGCTCATTGGCTCAAGGGGTCGGGGCGAGCGAAAACAGCTAGAACAACCGGGGAATGAGGGCTGGCACGCGGCTGCGGTAACCGTCGAATTCGGCGCCAAATGATTGGCGGAGCAACTTTTCCTCGCGGCGGACGCGGATCCATGTTCCGCTCAGAAAAAAGATGATAGCGGCAATGAGCATGGGCCAGCGGCTGGCGGCGAGGCCGGTGGCGATGAGCATTCCGAACATGCCGGTGTAAATCGGATTGCGCACCAGGTTGTAAGGCCCTTCGGTGATTAGCGTATGACCTTCAACAATGCGCGCGACGTAGGCCCACTGCTTGCCAAGCACGATAATCGCGCGCCACATCAGCCCGAGTGAAAGCGCGGCGAGGACGAACGCGGCGACAACCACGGCGATCTCCGCCCACTTTGGCATCGACACGATGGGCGCAAAATTCGGCCGCGGAATCGTCCACGCGAGCGCGTAACCAATGGACTGAAGAAACAGGCCGCCGAGTGATTTGGGGTCGCGGGCATGCTCCGCTATTTTCGGCGGCTTCTTGCGCAGGCCAAAAATCAAAGCGAAAACGGCCCACAGCGCTACCATCACGAAGAAGAAAGCAAGTCCAATCAAGTCCGGGGATGACAGCATTTCGCCTCGTCAACTTGGGTTCTCGGCAGGATGCGCCTCTTTACAATTTTTTGCGAAAAGATTTCTGCGTTTTGTTGACGCGATAGCCTAGATTTTCGTAAAAGCGGTGCGCGCCTTCGCGAATTACGTTCGAGCGCAAGCCACATTCCGAGCAACCCTTTTCGCGCGCCCAATCCTCGGCGCGAGCCATCAACATGCGGCCGATGTTGTGGGAGCGCGACTTCTCCTCGACAACCAACCCTGCGATTTCCGCGCGAACGTTCGAGGCGACAGTGCGGAAAAGGAATGTGTCGACATAACCGGCGAGCTCGCCCCCTTTTAGCTCGGCAACGAAAATAATGTGCTCGGAATCGGCAAAAATTCCGGGAAGACGCTCGGCAACTTCTTCGGGGGTCGACTCGTAGCCAAGCTGCGTCGCGAGAGGAGCGAGATTCGGAGCGTCAGAAATTCGCGCTTCGCGAATTACAATCTGCGACGATTCATCTTCGCCGGACACGGGCCCTCCTAGCGCGAAGTCAGAAGAGTTTATCGGAATCGAGGAGAATGGTCACCGGGCCATCGTTGGTAAGCTCGACGGACATGTGCGCTTGAAAAACGCCCGTTTCAACACGGTTGCCCAGCGCCGCCAGCGCACGGACAAATTCCTCGTAAAGCGATTTCCCCGGCTCGGGCGGGGCGGCTTGAATGAAGCTGGGTCGGCGGCCCCCACGCGCGTCACCGTACAGAGTGAATTGAGATACCACAAGGATTGCGCCGCCCGTATCGAGAAGCGAGCGATTCATTTTTCCCTGCTCATCGTTAAAGATGCGCAAGTTGACGATTTTTTCAGCCATGACTGCGGCCGTTTCGGATGTGTCCGCACGTCCAACGCCCAGCAGGACGAGGAGTCCCGCGGCGATTTCCCCGGTCACACGTGCTTCGACCACGACGCAGGCCTGACTCACGCGCTGGACCACAGCTCTCATGACGATCTGCCTTTCAAGGCGTTCCTCTCAAACTCTGCATTCGCCGGCGGTTGATTGTACAGGGAGTGCGGTTTACCTGGTAGGGGTCGTGTCCAAGGCGCTTCATGCTAATATATTTGCATTGACAAACATTGCCTATGCAAATATTCTGAGATCATCATCCCTTGAGGAGACCCCATGTCCAAGCCGAATTTGGATCAGGTCTTTGTGGGGCGCTTGCTGCTGGGTCGAGTGATGGGATCGCTCATCACTGCCCATGACAGAGCATTGGCTCCGTTGGGTCTGACGACCTATCAAGGCAATATGTTGCTGAACTGTATGCGACAAGAGGGAAACACTCCTGGTGAACTTGCCGCTCTAAATGGTCTGTATGTGTCGACGGTCACTCGCATGGTCGATCGTCTCGAAAAAAAAGGTCTTCTTACCCGTACGCGAAGCGACAAGGACAGGCGGCAGGTCATTCTGCGAATCACGCCGAAAGGCCGCGCAATGGTGCGCAAAGCGATTCCGGTGGCACGAAGGGTTGCTTTAGACGCTTGGCGGGGAGTTACAGAACAGGAGAGGAACGCTCTCCGCAGTATTGTCGACAAAATTCTCCGGAATCTCGGCCATAACCCAGGGAAACTTATTAGGCCCAAGTCTGCAATCTAAAAATCATGAGGAGCAATGAATATTGTCATGGAATCCGAAAAGACAGGGGAAACTTACAGGTACTACCGGAACAAACTGACCTACGTAAACAAACACCTGACGATCTACACGCATAAACTCACGGAGCATGCAACCGTCATCTATAGCCATTCGGAATTAGCTTTGGAAGAAACTCAGGAAGGGTGCCATCCGTTGCGCGCGCACTTGCAGGACATCCACGAGTCTGCCAAGGAAGTCGCCACGCTGAGCATCAAGCTGCGGCAGCTGAGCGAAGGCTGAGAAAATCGCAGCACGAGTCCTTTCCGCCGCACTGCTTTAGACCTGCGGTCGAGCAGTGCGGCGATTTATTTTCCGTGTTGAGCGCTTCGCGTACTTCTACCCATGTCACTTCCGCTCCTTCGGTGAACTTCGCATTCGCGGCGCACGCCTTTCGTGGATCGGTGGTTGGCGGCTGCGGAAACCTATGTTAGAAACGATGAAGCCTGTTCGAAAGGCGGAAGAATTGAAGCTTGCGCTGATTGGAACGCACGGCGTCGGAAAAACCACGCTGGCGTATGAAATCTGCTCGCGGATGAAGAAAGCGGGAGAAAACGTGGAATTGGTGGCGGAAGTGGCGCGGCGTTCGCCCTTTCCCGTGAACGCGGCGACGACGCTCGAAGGCCAGCTCTGGATTTTGCACGCGCAAATTGCCGCGGAGCTTGACGCTTCGCGGAACGCGGCGAATGTGGTTTGCGACCGTTCCGTGCTCGACAACTACTGTTACCTGGTGAACAAGTTTGGACGACAGCCGCAGCTCGAGGCGTGGCTGGCATGGTGGATGCAGACATATGATTTGCTCGCTGGCGTACCTCTATCAGAGGCAGAAATCCAGGCCGATGGTTTCCGCTCCGAAGATCGCGCGTTTCAGCGGCGAATTCATGAGCTGCTGAAGGAGCTTCTGGATGATTCTGCTTTTGCGGGCGTTCGAAAGCGAGTGATTTGGCTGGATGAGCGCGAGCGGCTCGCGTGGGGCGAGCGCGTCATTGAAGCTGCAATTCCGATAGTGCGCGCGGCACACAGCGCGAAAAAAGCCTCTCGGTAAATTCCCTCCGTGAAGAGTCAAGACAATCACAGTGAAGCTCAAACTGGCCGCTGGTTCACGCGCGGCATCTTGGGAATCGGGCTTGCCAATCTGTTTTCCGATTGGGGGCATGAAGCCGCGACTTCCCTGCTGCCCGCGTTGCTCGCCCTCGTCAGCGCGCCGGCCATCGCGCTGGGCATAATCGAAGGCGTTGCGGACGGGCTTTCGAGCTTTTCAAAACTTGCCGGCGGATACATCGCGGACCGCCCCGCTTGGCGGAAGCCTGTAGCGGCGGGCGGGTACATCGTCGTTGGCCTAACGACGTTCGCGTACAGCCTGGCTCAAAGCTGGCCATTCGTCCTGCTGCTGCGCGCCGCCGGATGGGCGGGACGCGGCGCAAAAAGTCCTTCGCGCGATGCGTTGTTGGCGGACGCGGTGCCGAAATCGCAGCTTGGACGAGCGTTCGGATTCGAGCGGGCAATGGATACCGTCGGCGCTGTCGCGGGGCCGTTGACGGCGCTGCTGCTGGTGTCGCTTTCGAATATTCGCACGGCGCT
>DASRQP010000106.1:0-5758 GCA_035696585.1 Candidatus Acidiferrales bacterium
GGCTCGTAAAAAAATGCCGCGTCATTGAGCTGAAGTTTGCCAAGCGCGTCACGCAGGAGTTCGTAGTCGCTTGCATTCACCGGATAAAGTCCGGCGAAGACCATTGGCTTGATGGCTTCGAAACCGGGAAGCGGCGCGGCAGGTCGCTCGGCTTCGACGATAGTGTCGCCCACACGCGCATCGGCTACGCGCTTGATGTTGGCGACGATGAAGCCTACGTCGCCCGCGGCGAGTTCATCGAGAACGATGGGCTTGGGCGTCAGCACGCCTAAAGCTTCGACTTCGTAAATCTGATCCATCGCGCAGAGGCGGATTTTCATTCGCGGAGCGATGCGGCCTTCCATGACACGGACGAGAACCACGGCGCCGCGAAAGGAATCGAACCAGGAATCAAAAATCAAGGCGCGCAGAGGCGCTTCGAACGAGCCTGTGGGCGCCGGAATCCGCGTGACCACAGCTTCGAGAACTTCGGCGACGCCGATACCGCTTTTCGCGCTGATAAGCAAAGCGTCAGCCGCGGGGATCGCGAGCACGTTTTCGATTTGCTCTTTGACGCGTTCAGGCTCCGCGGCGGGCAGGTCAATTTTATTGATCACCGGGATAACGAAAAGATTGTTGCGCGAAGCGAGAAAGGCATTCGCGACGGTTTGCGCTTCGACGCCCTGGCTGGCGTCAACGACCAGAAGCGCCCCTTCGCAAGCGGACAGGGCGCGGGAAACTTCGTAGGAGAAATCGACGTGGCCGGGCGTGTCGATAAGATTCAGACGATATTCTTTGCCGTCGCGGGCGGTGTAATGCAGGCGAATGCTCTTGGCCTTAATGGTGATTCCGCGTTCGCGCTCAAGGTCCATCGAGTCCAAGACCTGCGCGGTCATTTCGCGCTGGGACAGCGCGCCAGTCAACTCGAGCAGCCGATCGGCCAGAGTGGATTTGCCGTGGTCGATGTGAGCGATGATGCAAAAATTGCGGATGAGCTGCGGATCCATATTCAGTTTTCGTTCAACGATTTCATTTCGGGGATTTCGATTGCGACAGGCGTATTGCGCGAAACCTGCCATGCTTTCCGAACTTCGAGTGTGCCATAGATTTTCATGTGCGGCCAGCGAGAGCAGACGGGATTGCCTCTGCGAGGACGTTACAGTAGGCTGTAGCAGTTTTGCGCGGGCGTGGTCAAAGAAAAGCGATGGCTGGTCATGTTTGTGCACTAGGCTCGTTGTGCACAGGAGAGATGCGGCGTCGCCTAATCCAGCCTATGGCCCGAAGGGTTTCAGCTATTTTGCTGCGAATTGATTCCATGACGAACCGAGAAGACTCGCGTTGAACACAACCGCCGCCGCACCCGCAGGACGGAGTTCGCGATCGCGAGCGTATATATGGTTCGGGTACGCCATTTCGGCGGCGTGTCTGGTTTACGTTTTGCATGGCTTCCACGTAAAGCGTGCAATCGAGCAACTCGCGGACGTGAGCTGGCGGTGGGTGGCCCTCGGAATCACGTTCGACGTTGCGAGCTACATTGTGCAGGCGCTGCGGTGGAAGCTGCTGCTGGTACCGTTCGGGCGCGTGAAGATGCGAGATGCGACGCGCGCCGTGTTCGCGGGATTGTTCGCGAACTTGATTTTTCCGCTGCGACCGGGCGAGTTGCTGCGCTCGTACTTGGTTTCGAAGGCGGAAGATATCGGCTTCGTCAGCGTGGTGGGGTCAGTGCTTGTCGAGCGGCTGATCGATCTTGTGGTGACGACGGCCGGCTTGGCGGTGATGTCGCTGTTCGTGCCGCTGCCCTCGCGTTTCCGGCATGGCGCCAACGCCTTGGGTATAGCAACGCTGGTGCTGCTGGGCCTGTTCATTGCGATGATCCTGTACATCGAACTTCGCTTCGGCGGCGACCCGCGGCGGATGTCCGGCGGGAAACGGGTACCGGGGAAGTTGATGTCGGCACTGATCGGACTGCATGCCATGGGGACGTCGCCGAGTTTTTATCCGGCTGTTTTTACGTCGTTACTCATGCCGTTTTGCCAAGTCCTGGCACTGTGGGCGTTGATGAGGTCATACGGCATGGGCCTGCCATTTCTGGCGGCGGTCGTGGTGTTGCTGGTGATCAACCTCGGCGTCTCACTTCCAAATGCGCCCGCCAATGTAGGGTCATACCAGTTCTTCTGTGTGCTGGGACTCAACATTTTCGAAGTGGAAAAAAATACCGCGGCTGGTTTTTCGTTTTTCGCTTTCTTCGTGCTGACCATTCCGTTTCTCTTTCTCGGATTTTATGCAGTGATCCGCAGCGGGCTGTCGATGCGGTCCATGCGCGAGCAGATGAGCCGCTTGCCGAGTGAGGCGCGGGCGACGCAGTCCTAGCGACTGTTCCCACCATCAAACCTAAGGTTCTCTCTATTGAGTTGAAGACAGGCGATTATATTTCTTGAGCAGTTCGCGCAAACGATCGTGGGAGAGAGCCTCGACTGTGCGGTTGTTAATGCCGGTCATGGTTTTTGCAGCGACCATGGCGTTGACGACGGCTTCTTCGACCGCCTGGACAGTGGCTTCGAAGAGCGGGTCCATGTGATCGTTGGGCATCATCGTCACTTGCGATGGCTTTTGCGCGAGACCGGCGCCGGGATTTGCCGTGGAGAAGGCGATGAAGATGTCGCCGGAGCCGTCTCCTGAAATGCTGCCAAGGCGGCCGAGGCCAAGAGTGACGCGACGCGCGAGGCGTTTGAGTTGCGTTGGGAGAAGCGGAGCATCGGTGGCGACAACGACAATGATCGAGCCCCGATCTTCGACTGCCGGATTGCCGTGCAGCGACCAGATCGGTGTTCCTGGTATTTCCTGGCCGACGGGCACTCCAGCGATTCTCAGCAAATGGCGTGAACCGAAATTGCACTGAACAAGTACACCCACGGTGTAGCCGCCGAACTTGTCGGAAAGTTTGCGGGAGGCGGTGCCCGTTCCTCCTTTGAATTCAAAACAGATCATGCCGGTGCCGCCGCCGACGCTGCCTTCTTCGACGGGCCCACTGCGAGCGCTGTCCATGGCCGCAAACGCGTCGGAAGCCTTCACGTGAAATCCGTTGATGTCGTTCAAATAGCCGTCCCAGGTTTCGGCGACCACGGGCAGCGACCACCAATCTTCCGTGGGCGCTTGAAAGCCGTGATGGAATTCCCAATTGATTACGGCATCGCGCACGACGCCGACGCTGTGCGTGTTGGTGATGAGAACCGGGCCGGTGAGGAAGCCGGACTCTTCAACCCATGTGGTGCCAGTCATCTCGCCGTTGCCGTTTTCCGTGAACCAGCCGGCGAAAACAGGATCGATGGAGTCTTTGCCGCGCGGAAAAACGGCGGTCACGCCCGTGCGGATAGGCCCTTGGCCGACGACAAGTTTGCCCGAGCCTGAAATGAGGGTTTGGAAGCCCACTTCGACGCCGGAAATGTCTGTGATGGCATTGAGCGGACCAGGTGTGCCTTCAAAGGGAACACCGAGTTCGCGCGCGCGGGGATGACTCTGCTGCGCGGAGCACGCAGGTGAAAATGCGGCAAGGCACGCAGCCAAAATGAGCATGAGTCTTGCGAATCGCATGAGTTGTTTCTCCTTCGGGCCACTACACATTGGCACTGCGGGTGTTCGTCCCGCGGCAACGAGCATCGTTAGCTCTTGGGCTTGAGCGAGGCAACGAAATCGGCGCGAGCCCGATTGAGCAACGCTGTATTCTTCGCAAGTTCGTCCTCAAGGATTTTCTCCTGCGCAGCTGCGAGCCTCCAATTGCCGGCCTCGGCGGCTTCGGTTACGCCAGGCAGTTCGAGATGCGCGTAGGTGAAGCGCGCGGCGTACAGCGTGTGCTTGAACCACGGGCGTCCGGGGATTCCCGTGGGATCGCACCAGTTGTGCTCAACTTGCATGAGGGCACGATTCAAGTTTTCGGCTGCGGCGTCGTCGACGCGACCCAATGCCAATGCCTGAGACTTGGCGGCATTCAATTGCTGCGCGGATTTCTCAAAATCGGAGATGCGCTGATTGAGGCCGCCGAGACTTAGGTGGGCGCCGACATGGGTTGCAGCGTCGAGTTCACGGACGTAGTCGCGGATCTGAGCGGCATAGAACGCGAAATCGTAAGGGAGAACGTCACTATTTGCGAGGCGAAGCGAAAGCGCGCCCCAGAGTTGCGACATCAGCGTGTGGTAACGATAGCCGGGATCGCCGAAATGATTCATCCAATAAAAATCATCGTACATGGAATGGTAGACGCCGTAGGGACCGTCGAACTGGAGGAGCATGGTGGGGACGCCGAGATAATTCAGAAAGACCGTGTGGTCCGAGCCGCTGCCAATGCGCGTTTCGGCGAGGAGCGCATCGGGGAGATTTGTGTCTTTCAGTTCGCGCGAGCGCGATGCGCGCCATTCGTCGTAAAGAGTTCCGCCAGAGGGCGCCGGTAACGTGCGGGTGACGTTAACCAGAAGAGGCGCGAGCGAACCGACCGCGCTGCCGTGGAAATTCGGTCCTGCGGCGGAGGAATCGACGTTGAGATACGCGACAGCATTTTTCTTCAAATCTTCCGCGTATTGTTCGCCCCATTCGGTCGAGCCGGTGAGAGCGTATTCTTCGCCGTCCCAATCGCAAAAAACGAGAGTGCGCTTGGGGCGAATGCCTTTGCGGAGGAGCGCGCCAAGATTGCGAGTGAGCTCGAGCATGGAAGCGGTGCCGCTCGAAGGATCAACGCCTCCAAAAACCCACGCGTCGCGATGATTGCCGAGGATGATCCATTCATCGGGATGCTCCGAGCCGCGAATGCGTGCCTCGACGTCGTAGTAGGGTTCAATCTGTGTGTTCATTTCGACTTTGACGTGCAGGCGTGCCTGCTGGCCGCCGAGGTGATACGTAAAGGGAAGCGCGCCTTGCCAGGATTTCGGAGCCGCTGGGCCGCCGAGATTTTTCAGGATGGGCTCAGCGTCGCGCCAGGAAATCGGAACGGCGATGATGTGCGGCATGGAAATGGCGTCACTGGGCGAAATATGTTTGGCTCCGGGAACGGAGGCCCATCCGGGCGTGGTGGGATCACCGGGCTCGAGAAAATCATAAGTGATTGCGCCGCGCTGAACGTGACTTGCAGGACCCCACGGGCCATCCGGAAACACCTTGCCTTTTGCGAAACCGTCTTCGGCTGGATCGGAATAAATAAGCAACGCGGCCACGCCGAGCTTTTGCGCGGTGTAAGCCTTGAAGCCGCGATAACTATACGGATTAGAATAACGAACGAGGACGATTTTGCCGCGCACGTCGATGCCGTGCTGGCGCAGGAGTTCGTAATCGGCAGGATTGCCGCTGTGGGCGTATACGACCGGAGCGGTGACGTCGCCGGAAGCGGAATAGCCGAGATACGCGCCGGAGACGGCGGGATTTTTCGTGTCAGGGTCCTGCGGATATGCGTCTTCGCGAAGGCTGGCGCGAAAATGGACGGGGCTGACAAGTTCGACGAGGGCAGAGCGGGGCGTGGAATTGAGAACGTCGTAGCGATGAATGGTGACGTCTTCGAGGCCTTGCGCGCGCCATTGCGCAGCAATCCAGAGCGCCAGGGCGTTGTTGCGCTTCGAGCCGGCCGGATGCGGTTCGGCAGTGAGATACCGATGGAATTTGGCAATTTGCTGCGGCGAGGCGAGGGCGCGAAATTGTCGCTCGATTGATCGTTCGTGCGCGGCTGATGCGGACAAGAAGCCGAACGGCGCTGTTTGAGTTTCCGGCTGTGTGCGTGTTTGCGCCCAGACGGCGAGCG
>DASRQP010000107.1:0-2439 GCA_035696585.1 Candidatus Acidiferrales bacterium
ATCGAAGCGCTTTACGATTTCGTCGCCAAGCAAATTCGCCTTGTCAGCATCCCGTTCGATCAACTGGATTTCGCGCCGCATGATCCTGCGACGATCTTGACCGCCGGTTACGGAGATGAACTCGACAAATGCGCGCTGCTCGCGGCATTGGTGAACGCGGCCGGATTTCACAGCGATGTCGCGTTGCTTCCTTCCAGCGCGAAGCTCGACGTGGATCTGCCCTGGCCTGGCGCACTGAATCGCGCAATTCTCGTCGTCACGGCCGGGAAAGACGTTCTGTGGATGGATCCTTCGTCCGATGTTCTTCCATTTCGAATGCTGCTGCCGAATCTGCGCGGCAAACAAGCGCTGATTGCTTCCGCAGCCGCTGTGCCGCATTTTGCCGAAACGCCGGAGGCTCTTCCCTTCCCGTCAAAACAGACCGTGGAGATCACCGGACGCGTAAGTTCGCTTGGCAGATTGGTCGCGCGGATACGCTACACTCTGCGCGGCGACAATGAAGTCGCGCTCCGCATGGCGTTCCACCGCGCACCCGAAGCGGAATGGAAGCAGGTGGCGCAAACCATGGCGACGCTCGATGGCCTGCAGGGCGAAGTGACCGACGCAAAACCGAGCGGCCCCACGGCGACGCACGATCCATTCACACTCGATTTCATTTTGGTCAACGAAAATTTCCTCGACTGGTCGCAGGAGAAGACTCTGCTCGCGCTTCCCTTGCCCACTTTTGGCATGCCCGATCCCCCAGAAAATTCCGCGCAATCAGTTGAACTCGGAAATCCGCTCGACGTGACGGCGAAGCTGACGCTGACTCTGCCTGTGAACGACTCGGCGCAAATACCCGTGGGCGCTGGCGTGGCGCGCGACTACGCCGCGTATCGCTCCAGCTACAGCGCGCAGGAACATGTGGTCACTGCTGAACGTACGTTGCGTTTTCTTCAGCGCGAAGTTCCGGCGTCCCGGCGCGCCGATTATCTGGCGTTCCAACACGCGGTCGAGAGCGACGAGAACCAGGGCGTCACGGTCGCAAATATTATTCCCGGAGTTCCGGAAGATGCCACGGCTGGCGAGTTGATGGAATCGGGCACCGGAGCGCTCAAGAATGGAAACAATGCAAAGGCTCTGCAATTGTTCCAGGCGGTGGTGCAACTCAATCCGCAGCAAAAGAATGTGTGGCGTGCTCTTGGGCTGGCGCAGCTTGGACTTGGAAAATACGCAGACGCGGCGATAGCATTTAAAAAGCACCTCGCCGCGAATCCGGCGGACGATACGGCAAATAATTTGCTCGGCATCGCCCTTTATGACGAAAAGAAATACGCCGAGGCCGCGGCAGCATTCAACAAGCAGATTGCGCTCAAGCCCCTCGATCCGAACGCGTATGCGTATTTGGGCGCGGTTTATATCGACCAAAAACATTTCGCCACGGCGGTCGTGCAGCTTGAAAAAGCTGTGGCGCTCGATCCGGAAAATGCTGCTGTTCAACTTCGCCTGGGGCAGGCGTATCTCGGCACCGGTAAGAAAGATGCCGCGCTCGGCGCATTCGACAAGGCGGCGAGCCTTTCCCCTTCGCCGCTGATCTGGAACCAGATTGCGTACGATCTCGCTGAGCACGATGTAGCGCTCGACCGCGCCGAACATTACGCGAATCTGACTGTCGATTCCACGGAAGCGCTCGTGAGGAATGTGAATCTCCGCCACATCACCAATGACGTAGTCACCGCCACGGCGGCGCTTCCCGCTTTCTGGGACACGCTTGGCTGGGTGCATTTCCAGCAAGCGCGCATGAAAGAAGCGGAGTCGCTGATTGCCGCGACGTGGCTGCTCGATCAAAGGGGTGACGAGGGGTATCATCTCGCGCGAATTTACGAAAAGCGCGGCGACAAAGAGCTGGCGATTCGCACATACACTCTCGCGCTGGCTGCCGGTGGCGCGACCGACGACACGCGAGCGCGCCTCGCGAAATTGCTTGGTGGCGACACGGCAATTGACGCGCGCGTAAAGCGAGCGGCCGCCGAACTCCTGCGCATGCGCACCGTCTCGGTAAGCAAGACTGGTGCAGCCACCGGCAAGGCGGCGTTTCTTGTTTTGCTCGAAACCACGCCGAATGGACCTAAGGTTCGCGACGCAAGATTCCTCGGCGGAGATGAAAAGCTTTCCGCGTTCGCGGAACAGCTTCGCGCGGCCAAGTTTCCCGCCATTTTGCCGCCGCAAACGAAAGCGCGAATTGTTTTGCGCGGAGTCCTTGACTGCACTGCAAAAACGGCGGCGTGCAATTTCGTCTTTGACCGCCCTCGCGACCTTCTCCAGCGCTAGTCAAAAATCCAATCCCCGGAAAATTTCGCGTCCCTGATTTCTCGTTTGCAGACAAGCACGAAATTCGGCAGTAGACCAGCTTCCGATTTCCGCGTTACTCTGGATTTTGGTGACAGGCGTTCCCCGCCT
>DASRQP010000108.1:0-4066 GCA_035696585.1 Candidatus Acidiferrales bacterium
AACGCGGCGTCCCGTGCGCGCCGCGTCCGCAGCAGGAGCAACGGTTGACGCGGCCAAACCAGCAATTTTCCGCAGTGCTTGGGAGCTTACGGGATTCCGCGGGTCAACCGATCGGCGGAGCTCAGATCATTTTGCGGGTGGCGCCGACCGGCAAAGCATTTCAAACTACCTCAACCGCCGATGGCGTTTTCCGCTTCGCGAACCTGCCCGCGGAAAAATACGAACTGACGATTACGAAGGACGGATTTCAGTCGATTGAGCGAAATGATTTGACGGTGGCTGCGGCCGAAGTGGTAACGATGGAATTGAGCATGGAAGCGCTCACAAGCCCGCCAACAATCGAGCGTCCACCACAGGAACCGGGAACGCAGCCGAGCGCGCCGGCACAACCGGCCGCGCCGCTTCCCTCTTACCATCAAATGCAGGAACCCGCACAACAGGATGCAGCGCCCCCGACCGCAGCGCCGCTACCTCCTTATGACAAAGTGTTTCAGCCGGAGCCGGACAGATGGGACATCGCGATGCCGGAATGGAAGAGGTACAGCCACGGCGGCGAATATCCCTACGTGAAGGGCCACTGGTGGGATCCGTTCAATCGCAACAAATGGAAGGGCGACTATCCTGTTCTTGGGAATGCGATATTTTTCAGTTTCTCGGGGACGAGCGACTCATTTTTTGACGAACGGCGCGTGCCAGCGCCGAGCGGCGTGAGCCAGACGCGTCCGGGGAGCGCTGATTTTTTTGGAAAAGGCGAGCAATCTTTTCTGAGCCAGAATTTCCGGCTTACGTTTGATTTATTTCACGGCGACACCAGTTTCAAGCCCGTGGATTGGCAGATTCGCTTCACTCCGGAATTCAATATCAATTATTTGCAAACGCAAGAACTGGGCTTGGTGAACATCGACGTGCGTGCAGGAACCAACCGCCTCGATACGCATGTGGGAGTGCAGGAAGCATTTGTCGAATACAAGATTGCCGACTTGAGTCCGAGCTACGATTTTCTCTCGGTGCGCGCGGGAATTCAGGAATTCACCAGCGATTTTCGAGGATTCCTTTTTTCCGACGAGCAACCAGGGCTGCGATTGTTCGGGAATCTCAAGTCGAATCGCTGGCAGTACAACCTGGCGTATTTTCAAATGCTCGAGAAAGACACGAACAGCGAGTTGAATACATTTGAGCGGCGGCATCAGCAAGTCGGCGTCGCGAATTTGTACATGCAGGATTTCATCTGGAAGGGTTACACGACCGAGTTCAGCATCGCATACAACAAAGACGACCCGACGATTCATTTCGATACGAACGGATTTCTGGTGCGTCCCGCGCCGATTGGAAATGTGGTGAATCAAGGCGCGGGAATCCAGACGCACGGAATCCGCGTCGCGTATCTGGGATGGGCGAGCGACGGCCACATCGGTCCGATAAACGTGAGCCACGCGTTTTATCAGGCGCTGGGATACGACACGTTCAATCCGCTTGCGGGACGCAAAGTGCCCATCAATGCGCAGATGGCGGCGCTGGAGCTTTCCGAGGACAAAGACTGGATGCGATTCCGCGGTTCGTTTTTTTACGCTTCAGGCGATGCGAATCCTCGCGACGGACGCGCGCGCGGCTTTGACGCAATCGTCGACAATCCGGCGTTCGCGGGCGGAATGTTCAGTTTCTGGAATCGCGAAGCGATCAGACTCTCTGGCTCGGGCGTGACGTTGACGCCGCAGGATAGTTTGCTGCCGAGTTTACGTTCGAATAAAACCGAGGGTCAGGCGAATTTTGTCAACCCGGGACTGTGGCTCTACAACGCAGGAGCTGATTTCGATTTGACGCCGAAGCTCACCGCGGTGACGAATTTCAATTTCATGAGATTCGACCGCACGGAACCGCTCGAACTGGTGCTCTTCGAGTCACCGATTCACCACAATATCGGCGAGGAATTTGATCTGGGGGCGAAGTATCGCCCGCCTCTCACTGAAAACATCGTGCTCACGTTTGGCGGCTCCGTGTTTCAACCGGGTCGCGGCTTTCAAGATATCTATACGAAGCGGACTCTTTTTTCGGCGTTCGCAAATTTGAGATTTCGATTTTGAGGACGCGAGGAACTTGAGAGACGAGGAAACAATCGGGACGACGGCGAAGCGCAGACGCGCCGCGGTTTTTTGTTTTTCAGCGGCAATGCTGCTTCTCGCGACGGCGCTGTTCGGAGGACGGCGAAGCGCGCGGGCGCAGGACATCCAGAACGACAATCTCCTGTTCAATCAAACGCAGGCCGACGCGGACAGAAAAAGCTCCGGGTGCGTTTCGTGCCACGTGGGCGTGGACGAGCCGACGATGCACACGACGGGAACGGTGCGGCTCGGATGTGTTGATTGTCACACGGGCGACGCGAGCGTTGCTGTGACGGCAGGAACAAAGCAGGGGTCGGCGGAATACGAAAACGCGAAAGCAAAAGCGCATTCGACGCCAAAGCTGCCATGGCTCTGGAAAAGTTCGGCGAATCCGGTGCGAGCGTACACGGATTGGCTGCGAGAAAATCCGGAGTACATCCAGTTTGTGAACCCGGGAGATTTGCGCGTGGCCGACAAAACATGCGGGCGCGCCGGATGCCACGCGCAGGAAACGTATTCTGTCCGGACGAGCATGATGGCCACGGGCGGGATTCTGTGGGGCGCGGCGCTCTATAACAACGGAGCGTTTCCGCTCAAGGATGAGCATTTCGGCGAGAGTTACGCGGCGGATGGCACGCCACTTCGTATAAAAACATATCCGCCACCAGCACCGGAGGAAACGCTTGAGAAAGGCATAATGCCTTTCGAGGAGCCGCTCGAGCGGTGGGAGATTTCTCAGCCGGGCAACGTGCTGCGCGTGTTCGAGCGCGGCGGCGAAGAGAAAAGCGAGATAGGCAATCCGAATCGGCTCGAAGAACCGGGGAAGCCCGATGACAAATTGAGTTTCCGCGGATTTGGAACCCAATTGCGAACTGACCCTGTGTTTCTGGGATTGCAGAAGACGCGGCTGCTCGATCCGACTCTCAACATGCCAGGCACAAACGATCAGCCGGGCGACTATCGCGCGAGCGGATGCTCGGCGTGCCACGTAGTCTACGCAAACGATCGTTCGGCGGCGCATTCGATGCAGTACGCGAAATACGGGAACATGGGTGCGAGCGCGGAAAGCGATCCCACGATTCCGCGGGGCCAGCCGGGACATCCGATCAAGCACGCGTTCACGCTTTCGATGCCGTCGAGCCAGTGCATGGTCTGCCATGTGCATCCCGGCACGAACATGATGACGACGTTTTACGGCGACACTTGGTGGGACAACGAAGTCGACGGCAAGGCGATGTATCCCGCGCAGCAGCACAATCCGACGGAGGAAGAACGCTATCGCGTGGGACTTCGCAATCCGGAAGCAGCCGCGCCGCGCGGTTTGTGGGCCAGCGTGAAATTTCTGGCGCAAACGGGAACCGCGGCGTTCAACAAAGAACTCCGTGAGACGCAATTCGACGATTTCCACGGACATGGGTGGATTTTCCGGCAAGTGGAAAAACACGACCGCGAAGGAAATCTGCTGGATGCCAATAATCGCGTCGTGCCGTTCAACGATCCCGAGAAATTCGGAAAGGCCGTGCATCTGCAGGACCTGCATCTCGAAAAAGGAATGCAGTGCGTCGACTGCCATTTCGCGCAGGACGCGCACGGCACAGGGAAACTTTACAACGAGCCTCGCGCGGCGATTGCGATTCACTGCACCGATTGCCACGGCACAATTCGGCAGAAGGCGACTCTGCTCACGTCTGGACCCGCGTCGCCCGAGGGCGGAATTAACTTGGCGGCGTTGCGCACGCCGTGGGGCGAGCGAGAGTTTTACTGGCAGGACGGCAAATTATTTCAACGGTCAATGATGCAGCGCGATTTGCAATGGGAAGTGACGCAAGTGCTGGAGACCATCACGCCGGGAAATCTGCACTACAACGAAAAGTCGCGGCTGGCAAAAACGATTCGCACCGACGGTGCGACATGGGGCGATGTTCCCGCCAGCGACGCGGCTCTGGCGCATCCGGGAAGCTCGATGA
>DASRQP010000109.1:0-3586 GCA_035696585.1 Candidatus Acidiferrales bacterium
AGGAAAACCGAAAGCGCGGCCGGCGGTGCAGGCCGACGGCCCGTCTAAAGACGGGCCTACAAAAGCCACGAGCAAAATCCTCACCCTTCACAGAAATCGTTCACTTCACTGAAGGCGTTCAGTGCAGGCAGGATGGGGCACGCGAAAATGCAAAGCGGCGTCGAGCTTGCCTGCGGTAGGCAGGCCCGACAGCGCGTTTTATCGTTTGAGGGTTCAACGGGGAGTGAGAGAATCTCCTCCCGAATCGATCACAGGTGCGGAGCGAATAAAATGCCGACGCAAACGCTGGACCCAACTCTTCAGAGTTTCCTGCAAGGACGTTACATCGCCACACTCGGAACCACGAACGCGGATGGGACCATCCACCTGACTGCCGTCTGGTATCTCTTTGAAGATGACTGCCTGTTCATCGCGACATCTTCCAAGAGCCGAAAAGCGCGCAATGCGATCGCGCGGCCAACGGCTTCGCTGATGATAGACGCGCGAAGACCGGGGACGGAGCACGGCGTCACCGCCGCAGGAACCGTGGATGTGATTTCAGGCGAGGCATCGCGGAAAATAAACCAGCGCATACACAGCCGATATATGAGTGCCGCTGCGATGTCCGATCCTCACGTGGAGCCGGTGTTCGAATCATTTGATGACGTTACGCTACGGCTCACGCCCGTTTCCTGGACGTCGTGGGATATGGCTGCGCTGGACGCGCAAGCCTTTGGGGGCCGATTGGGGGGAACGCCGGGATATCTTCTCCCGCTCGATTGATGCGGGTAGAGCTTTTCAACAGGCGGTCAGGCTTTTTTGCGCTGTTTTACGACGGGATCTTTCGTTCGTGAAACGATGCGAAGGGGTTGCTTTCTTTCGGACGCGGCGGATTGCTTGGCGAGGCTTTTCTTGAGCGCGTCCATCAAATCGATCACGGGCGCGATTGTCGCGTGGGCCGTCGGGGTCACTTCGCGGCCGGCGGTTTTCGCGGCGACCAGAGCGCGCAGGCTTTCCTGATACGTGTCGCGATATTTATCTGGTTCAAACTTCGCGGCGAGATTTTCGATCAGCTGCGTGGCAAGAGTGCGCTCCTGCTCCTTCACTTCGACCTTATCGGCGCCAGCACTTTCCGCGGAGCGAATTTCGTTGGTGTAGAACATGGTGTGCAGCGTCAGGCCCTTGTCACTCGCGCGAATGATGACGATGTTCTCGCGATTGTGCATGGTGACTTTCGCGATGCCCGCGTATCCAGATTGCTGCATGGCTTCGGTCAACAGGCGATAGGCTTTCGCTCCGCCTTCCTCCGGTGCGGCGTAATACGAGGAATCGAAAAAAACGGGGTCGATTTCGTCGAGCTTGACGAATTCGAGAATCTCCATTGAACGCGCGGATTCCGGCTCCACTTTGTCCAACTCTTCCGACGTGAACAGAACGTACTGGCCGTCTTCGTATTCGTAGCCCTTCTCGACTTCCGAGCGCTCGACCATGCGATTGCACGTCGGGCAAAAGAGCGGCTGCTTCAGGCGCGTGTGGCACTCTTTGTGGAGCTGATTGAAACTGATGCGCTCGGTGCGCGCAGCCGGAGAAAGACGGATAGGGATCGAGATCAGTCCAAACGTCAGGAAGCCCTTCCAAGTGGAGGCGGCCATAGTTGAATGATTCTAGCGTGACTAATTCCCTGCCGCAAAGCGGAAAAGTGGCGAATGGGAAGCGAAATGGTAAACGCGCCAGATGGCAAGGCGTTGCGTTCGTTGCGGCTAAGGATGAAAAGCAGATCCCTCACCCGTTCGCCAAAAACCGGCGACCGAGTTCGGGATGACAACGCTTTAGCTTGCCGCGCGGCTCGCGGAACAGCGCGGCAGCTTCGCGCGCTGAGAAATGCTGCCGCGCTTTACTTATCGTCGGCCACGGCTTCGTGGCCCGTGGCGCTGCTATTCTTGAGGTATTTCGCATACCACGCGAGATAACGCTCATAGCGGTCGCGCTGGAAGCTGGGCCGCTGAATCCCGTGAAACTCGTTGGGATAAATAATCAGCCCGGTGGGAACGTCGAGGCTGCGCAGCGCTTCGTACATTTCCTCGTTGCCGATCATGGGGACGTTGGCATCCTGGTCGCCGCTGAAATAAAGCGTGGGCGTCTTGATGCGATCCGCATGCAAGAAGGGATACGAAATTTTTTGATACGTCTCCCAGGCTTTCGGATTCCAGGGCGGGCCGATTTCATTGTCATATTGAATGATGTATTGATCGACGCCGTAAAGAGCGATGGTGAATCCCGTGCCCGCTCCGCATGTGGCGGCTTTCAAGCGCGTGTCGCTGGCGATCATGTAGTCAGTGAGGATGCAGCCGTAACTCCAGCCGCCGACGCCGAGTTTATTGGGATCCGCAACGCCCATACTGATTACGTGATTGATTCCCGCTTCCAAATCCATGACTTCGTCGTGACCCCAGTCGGCGAAAATCGCGCGCTGGAATTTTTGCCCGCGACCGGAACTGCCGCGATAGTTGACGTTGAGCACGGCGTAGCCATTGGCAGCGAAAATTTGGCGCTCGAAACTGAAGGAGTGCGCGTCCTGCCCGTTGGGGCCGCCGTGAATGCGCAACAGCAACGGCACTTTCGTGCCTTGCGTGTATCCCAGCGGATAAGTCAGCAAGCCGTGGACGTCGGTGCCGTCGGGAGTTTTGTATTCGACGTCTTCGGTCTTGGCGAGATCGAATTCGGAAAAGAGTTTGTCATTCTGATGCGTCAATTGGCGCAGCGTGCCGTCTTCCCACGAGTAAATTTCCACGGGCTTGGTATCGCTGCCGGTGAGAGCGACCAAACAACCCTTTGAATGCGACATCGCGCCGATCTCGACCGGCGGCGGAAGCAATCTCTGCACGCTTTGATCGGCGATGTTTATCGAAATCGGGTACTCCGAACGATCGCTTTCTTCCGCGACCACGATGGATTTACCATCTTCGCTGAAATACGGCGACGAAACGGAGCGATCGAGTTTGTCGCTAAGAATGGTTGGAGCGGCAGAACCGTCAGCCGGCACGATCGCGAGATGGCTCATGCCATAGGCGTCCCACTTTTTTTCGTCGCCGACGAGGAAGGCGATAGATTTGCTATCGGGACTCCAGGCCAGGCGGCCGCGCGTGCCGCGTGTTCCGAAGTTGCTGACCTCCTTTTCAACGACGCCCGGCTGCGCATCGGCGACAAAAACTTGCGGGACGGGATCGCGGTCCGGATGCGGATCGTGATTGCTTAGAAACGCGATGTGCGAGCCGTCCGGCGACCACACGGGACCAGATTCGTCGTAATTCGTTTTCGTGAGGCGGTCCATTTTTTTCGTGGCGATGTCGAAGAGGTAGATGCGGCTGTGACGATTGCTGAGCAGGTATCCGACGACGTCCTGCCGGAAATGATAGCGGTCGATCACAACCGGCTTGGGAATGCGCGGAGGCGCACCCGGTTTTGCGGCGGCTTCTTCCGCTTCCGCTTCAGGGTCAGGATCCATGACGACGAGCGCGAGGCGCTTGGAATCCGGCGACCATTCGTAGCCCTGCAAATGGCCCTTGAGTTCCGTGAGCTGCATCGCTTCCCCGCCCTCGCGATTCAG
>DASRQP010000110.1:0-7663 GCA_035696585.1 Candidatus Acidiferrales bacterium
ATTGCGCAGACGAACAGCGAGATAAGGATACCGATCGGTACGTCGCGCTTCGGGTTCCGGCACTCCTCCGCGGCGGTCGATACCGAGTCGAAGCCAATGTAAGTGAAGAAGACAATCGCTCCGCCGGTCAGGACACCCTGAAAGCCATTTGGGAAAAACGGCTTCAAATTCGATGGCTGGATATACTTGCTCGCGACGACGCAGAAGACAACGATGGCCAAAAGTTTGATACCAACCATCAGGTTGTTCGCGCCCGCCGATTCACGAATCCCGCGAACCAGCAAAACGGTCAGAAACATGACGATCAGAAATCCGAGAATATTGAAGTGCCAAGCCCAGCCAACCATTGGGTCGTAGGCCGGAGTGGCCAGCGAAGCGGGCATGTGCAGCCCGAAAGTATTGAGAAGATTATCAACGTAGGCAGAAAAGCCAACGGCGACCGCCATGTTTGAGACGGCATATTCGAGGATCAGATCCCAGCCGATGATCCAGGCCACGAATTCGCCCAGCGTTGCATACGTGTACGTGTACGCGCTGCCGGCAATCGGGATCATTGATGCAAGTTCGGCGTAACACAAACCTGCCAGAGCGCAAATGAGGGCGACCGCCAGAAACGATACGGCGATACCTGGGCCAGCACCCGGCCTGCCGTTCACGCCAAGGGCATGAGTGCCGTGCATCAGCACGCTGAGCAGCGGGGCCTGGAGAATTGATGGATATTGGCTCACTTGGCCAGCGGCTGCGGTTCCGGTAGTAATGAAAATACCGCTGCCAATTATCGCGCCGATGCCGAGAGCTGTAAGGCTCACCCAGCCGAGCGTCTTTTTCAAGCGCTTGGCAGGCTCGTCAGCGTCGGAAATCAGTTGGTCGATGCCCTTGGTACGGAAAAACTCGTTATTCAACCGGCACCATCCCTCTGCTTCTCGGCTGTTTTCTGCCGTTCGTCGGGCGAAACTGTACCTTGAGCTGGGCTGCCGCCGCAATGGTAGATCTGAGCCGTGTAGCTACATCGCCTCCAAATGCGCGTACCGCTCGATCAACTTCTTCATCCCGTGATCGACGAAGCTCACCGTGATCCTCCGGTCATCTCCATCGTCCTCAACTTTCAGTATCGTCCCCACGCCATACGTAGGATGCCGCACGCGCGTCCCAATCAACGGATTCGTTGTTCGCTTCGCACGCGCCGCGCTCCCGCCACGCGAACCAAATTTCCCCGCTGCTGCATATTTCCCCGGTCTCCGATATTCCGCATTGTAGAAATCGGGATCGGGCTCATATCGTCGCGTCTCTCCCGGCGCGTTCAAGGACCCTGCTGCGGCCTCCACCATCTCCGCCGGAATCTCCGCCAAAAATCGCGACGGCGCCGCCGGAGTCAACTCCGCATTTCCCCACGAACGCCGGTAAATCGCGCGCGAAATCGTCAGCCTGCGCTTTGCTCGCGTCATGCCGACGTAGCAGAGCCTGCGCTCTTCCTCGACGTCTTCGTCGCTCCCCATCGAACGGCCATGCGGCAGCACTCCTTCTTCGAGTCCCGCAAGGAACACGTGATCGAATTCCAATCCCTTCGCGCTGTGCAGCGTCATCAACGACACGGGCACCGCTTCATCATATTCATCCGCGTCGCTCACCAGCGCCGCACGATCCAGAATATCTTCGAGCGATTGGCCCGCCTCGATTGCCTCCGCCAGCGCGTTCGAGAGTTCGCGCACATTGTCCGCCCGCGTCGAATGGTCCAATTTATCCTGCTGCTCCACCCAATCGAAATACCCCGTGCGTTCCAGAACCACTTCGAGCAACTCTCCCGGCGTCCGCGCCTGGCATTCCTCCGTCAAACGCAAAATCATTTCGCGAAACGCCCCAAGAGAAGCTCCGCCTCGCGCTTTTCCCGCCCCCGTCATTCGCGGAACCGCTTCCCACAGCGATTCATTGAACTCGCGCGCCACTTCGCGCAACGCATCCACCGTGACTTTCCCGATGCCTCGCGGTGGTACGTTCAGCACGCGCATCAGCGCCACATCGTCCTCCGGATGCATCACCATTCGCACATACGCCAGCGCGTCTCGAATTTCCGCGCGCTGATAAAAACTGAAGCCGCCCACCACGCGATACCGAATCCCCAATCGCCTCAGCGACTCCTCGAACGAACGCGACTGCGCCGAAGTCCGGTAAAGCACTGCCACCGTCGCGCTCGAATCTTCGCGCAAGATGCCCGTAATCTCGCCGCAAACGTACTCCGCTTCGTCCCCAGCGTCGCGCGCCTCGTAAAATTTCAACAACTCGCCGGCGCCGAGCGCCGCTTTCAAATTCTTCCCCAGTCGGCTCCGGTTATTACTCACCACTGCTCCCGCCGCGTCCAATATCGTTTGCGTCGAACGGTAATTTTCCTCCAGCCGAATCGTCCGCGCGCCCGGGAAATCCTCCAGAAATCGCCGGAAGTTCCCGCTCACCGCGCCGCGCCAGCTATAAATGGACTGATCCTCGTCTCCGACCACGCAAACGTTCCGCTCCTTTCCCGCCAGCAGCCGCACCAATTCTTCCTGCGACGCGTTCGTGTCCTGGAATTCGTCCACCTGCACATAACGCAGCCGCTCCGACCATCGCCCACGCACGTCTGCGTTCTCCCGCAGCAGCTTTACGGCGCGCAGCAGCAAATCGTCGAAATCGAGCGCGCTCGCTTTGCGCAAAAGTTCCTCGTATTCGCGATAGATCGCCGCCACCTTCTTGCCAAAGGGATCGTATGACTCCGCTTCCATCTCGCCTGGCGAAGTATTGTGGTTTTTTGCGGAGCTGATGCGGTCGCGAACGGGCCGCGGCGGAAATTCCTTCTCGATTAGTTTCAGATTCTGCACGGCCAGCTTCACTGCGCGCGCCTGGTCGTCATCGTCATAAATCGCGAAGTTTCGCGGCAGTCCCGCCTGCGTCGCTTCGCGCCGCAACAGTCGCGCGCAAAATGAATGGAACGTCGAGATCGAAATATCCGACGCGTCGTGCCCGCTCGCGCGCACCAGCTCCTCGATGCGCCGCCGCATCTGTTCCGCGGCTTTGTTGGTGAACGTTACGGCAAGAATATTTCTGCCCGGGACGCCCCGCTCGATCAAATGCGCAACGCGATACGTGATCACGCGCGTTTTGCCCGTCCCGGCGCCTGCGATCACCAGCACGGGGCCTTCCGTCGCCAACACTGCTTCGCGTTGCTGTGAATTTAATTCGTCGAGAAGCGCCATGAGCCTCAAGGTGTGGAAGGAAAGAAAAGCGAAGGCCAATTCTAGCCGACTGTTGCGGATTCAGCAAACGTCGCGCCCATGCAGGTGGAAATTGCGACTGCAAGAATTATTGCGTGTGCTTGCTGCCCAGCGCGACTTCAAAATAAATCAATCCCGCATCCGATGTCACCGATTTCACATCCGGCACGTACAGCGTCGCGTGCGGCACCAAATCGAAGTGGTGGCTCATGTCGAAAAAAACGCAGCCATGAATCGTCCGTCCCGGCGGCACAATATCGGATTGCAATGTGAACGGTTTGAGCTTGTCCATCACTCCTTGCTGCTTGCTGTCGCCGCTCGGAAACGGAATCGGCAACCGTCGCGCGCTCGGCGCTGGCGGCCCTTTCGGATGCGCAATGTCATTCGCCGCCCGCGCCAGGCTCAACGCCTCCAAATGAAATTTCTGCCCGTTCGGATCGTCCACGTCCAGTCGAATCGTGCTCAGATCGACGTGCACCGGATCCTTCATGTCGTTTCGGAAATATACGTCGACGGCCAGCAGCCCCGCCTCGTACGGGTCCGCCGCTTTGCCGAATTTCTCTTTCGAACGCGCCGCGTCGGCGTAACTATCCGCCGCCACCACAAAATCCTGATGCATGTCCTTCGCCGCCCACTTCGAAATATCCGGCTCTTGCACTTGCGGCACGGCCAACATCGCGCCCAGCGTCGCTATCAGCAGTAGGCTTCGCATCATTTCCACCCGCCATTCACTTCTTGCGCATAGATGCACCCGCGCCCGGAAACGTTGTGGGTTTCGAACGCGCGTTGCCACTATAATGCTTCTCTTGCGTCCGGCAATTCTTTTCGACCGGCGCCTCGCTCCCCACATGTATTTTCTTTACAGCGTGCTGATGGCGATTGGCATGGTGCTGCTCGCGCCGTATTTCGCTTTGCAGGGACTCCGCCGCGGAAAATATCTCGCCAGCTTCCGCCAGCGCATGGGACATTTGCCCCCAACGCTCTCCGGCAGAAATTCCGGCCCCTCCTCCATCTGGGTTCATGCCGTCTCCGTCGGCGAAGTTCTCGCCGCCAAGCCTCTCCTCGACGGCCTCAAGCAATGTTTCCCCGACCGTCAAATTTTCCTCTCCACCACCACCGCCACGGGCCAGCGCGTTGCGCGCGAACGCATCGCTTCCGCCGACGGCATTTTGTATTTTCCTTTTGACTGGCCCGGCACAGTCCGCCGCGATCTCCATCAACTCCGTCCTGCTCTCGTTGTAATTCTCGAAACGGAGATCTGGCCGAACTTCATGCGCGAGGCCGATCGCGCCAATATTCCTGTAGTTTTCGTCAACAGTCGCATCTCTGAAAAAGCGTTTCGCCGCTTCCGCCGTTTCAAACCGCTGATCGGGAAATTCTTCGAGCGCGTTTTGCACAACGCCGACCTTTTCCTCGCGCAATCGCCCGAAGACGCGCGTCGCCTGAAAGAAATGGGCGCGCCACTGGCTCGCATCGAAGTCAGCGGCAATATGAAATACGATCACGAACCGGCTCCGCCTGCTGCTTTCGGCGATTGGCTCGTCCGGCAGATTCGCGAGCAGGAACGCTGGCCGCTGCTCGTCGCAGGCAGCGTCGTTGCCGGTGAAGAGGAAATCGTTCTCGCCGCTTACGATATTGTCCAGCGCCAGTGGCGGCACGCCCTTTTCGTTCTCGCGCCTCGCAAGCCCGAGCGTTTCGACTCCGCCGTGCGCGCCGTCGAAGAACGCGGCTGGAAAGCCATTCGTCGGAGCTCGCTCGATATGAAAGCGCCTCTCGACGAAAATTGTGACGTTCTCATCCTCGATTCCATCGGCGAACTCGCTGGTCTTTATTCGCTCGCCGACGCGGTTTTCGTCGGCGGCTCGCTCGTTCCTTCGGGCGGACATAATATTCTTGAACCCGCGTGGTTTTCCAAGCCGCCCGTCTTCGGCCCTTCGATGGAGAATTTCCGCGACATGGCTGCGCGATTTTCGAGCACAGGTGTGGGCATCCAGGTGTCGAGCGCCGCGCAACTCGGAAAAGTGTGGGTCGACTTGATTCAAGATCCTTCTCGCAGCGCCGAAATGGGACGCAAAGCCCGCGCTCTTGTCGAAGCCAATCGCGGAGCCACGGCGCGCACGCTCGCGCGCATCGCCGAACTTCTTGAAAACGTTTCGCAATCTCCGCGAGGCGCCGCGTGACTCTCGCTCAGTCATTTCTGTGGCCGCTTTCGATTCTTTACGGCGCCGGTGCACGTTTGCGCGCGTGGAGTTACCGCGCAGGTATTGTCCATCAGCGCCGCTTGCGCGGCGTCGTCATCAGTGTCGGCAATCTCACTGTCGGGGGCACGGGAAAAACTCCCATGACCATCTGGCTCGCGCAACGTTTCGCGCAGGCTGGCAGAAAAACCGCAGTCCTGTCTCGCGGCTATCATCCTTTGCCGCAAAGATCGCGCGCCGTCGCTGGGATCGAAATTCCGTCCGGCTGGAATGACGAGGCCGCTCTCCTTCATGAACGCTTGGGTGACACTGTAACCATCGGCGTGGGCGCGAATCGTTTCGCGAAGGGCAGGGAACTGGAATCTCGCGGCGTCGAATGCTTTATTCTCGATGACGGTTTTCAGCATCTCCAACTCGCCCGCGATATCGATATTGTCTTGCTCGACGCGACGAATCCCTTCGGCGGAGGCCATCTTCTTCCCGCGGGCCGCCTTCGCGAACCAATCTCCGCGCTCCGCCGCGCCGATATCGTCATCGTCACGCGCGGCGAACACGCCCCAGCCACCGAGGCGATCATTCAGCGCCACACTTCCGCGCCCATCTTTTACGCTCGCACCGAATTGCTCAACATGGAAACGTACAGCCAGCCCTCCAGTGCAAAAAATAATCGATCCTCCGGCAAGCAAAAGTGTTTTGCGTTTTGCGGCATCGGCAATCCATCCGCTTTTTGCGACGACCTCGCAAAATGGGGAATCCGGCTCGTCGGTCACGCGACCTTCCGCGATCATCATCTCTATACCGAAGCCGATCTTTCCGAATTGGAATCTCGCGCCATCGCGGCTGGAGCAGAGGCTCTTCTGTGCACGGAAAAAGATATTCAGGACTTGACGCCGCTTCGCACAAATCGGCTTCCGATATTGTTCTGCGAAATAGCTTTGCGTTTCAATGACGAAGCATCGCTTTGGCAAACCATTCTCGACAAACTGGCGCGGGCACAAGCGCAAAGAAAATCAGGATCGCCGCAATGAAGCTCCTTGTCCGCGCCACAAATTGGGTCGGCGACGCTGTCATGTGCATTCCCGCGCTCGAAGCCATTCGCGCGCATTGGCCCGACGCTGAAATCTCGATTCTCGCGCGTCCTTGGGTCGCCGATCTTTATCGCGGCCAGCCATTCGCCAATCAAATTATCCCCCTCGACGCTTCCGTGCGCAGCCCCGTCACCATGGAAAATATTGCCCGGGAACTTCGCCGCGAGCAATTCGATTGTGCCTTGCTTTTGCAAAACGCCTTCTCTGCCGCGTGGCTCGCTTGGCGCGCCGGAATTCCGGAACGCATCGGCTACGCGCGCGACGGTCGCCGTCTTCTGCTGACTCGCGCGGTTCGCGTTCCGCGCACTGGCGAAATCCCCGCGCACGAATCGTATTATTATCTCGAATTGCTTCGGCGCATCGGCTGGCTCGATAAATTGCCGACCATCACAAATATCGTTTTGCATCTCGCTTCGGGCGCTTCTGAAGCCGCCGAATCGCGGTTGCAAACCGCAGGCGTTCATCTCGGTTCGCTGCGAATCGCCCTGGCTCCCGGTGCCGCCTACGGCGCCGCGAAATGCTGGCTGCCAGAACGTTTTGCCGCCGTCGCCGACAGCCTCGTTGATGAGTTCAAGGCCGATGTGATACTTTTCGGAACGTTCTCGGAAGTTGAGGTCTCGCGGCAAATTGTCGCACGAATGCGCCATCAACCTATCAGCTTGGTTGGTCAAACGCCCATCGGGGAGCTTCCCGCGCTCTTTTCACGCTGCCAGCTTTTCATCGGAAATGATTCCGGCGCGATGCACGTAGCCGGCGCTGTCGGTGTCCCCGTCGTTGGGGTGTTCGGTTCCACCGACCCGTATGGCACCGCGCCCATCACGCCGCGACGAACGCTCGTGCAGCGGAGAGTTGCGTGCAGTCCCTGTTTTTTGCGCGAATGTCCAATCGACCACCGCTGCATGGCGCGCGTCACTGTTGCCGACGTTCATGCCGCCGCCCTGAAATGGCTGGAGCAGCCGCCCCGTGCCTGAATCGCTGACCAAACCGAAACGCCGCGCCGTTTTTCTGGACCGCGACGGCACCATCTCCGAGGAAATGGGCTACGTCAATCATTTGAGCCGCTTCGTTATTTTTCGGTGCGCGGCCGCTGCGATTCGCCGCTTAAATCAGGCGAATCTCCCAGTCATTGTCGTCA
>DASRQP010000111.1:0-18996 GCA_035696585.1 Candidatus Acidiferrales bacterium
GTTGTCTTTCGGAGAAAGGAAAGCCGGGTCTGGTGGATTCGTTATCGAGACCGGAACGGTGTTCGTCTAAGGGAGTCAACACTCACGGAAGACTGGAATGAAGCCCAGAAGAGACTCAGAGACAGGCTTCAGGCCAGAGACAACAACATACTTGATGTCGTAAAGAAGGGGGAGTCCTTGAGTTTTGGACAATGGGCTGACTTCTTTTTGGAAACTTATTCGAAGCCACCCATGCGAGCTGAGAAGACTCACGAGATAAATCTACGCGCTGTGAAGCATCTCAAAGGTGCCTTCGCGTCGAGCAGTTTAGTGGACCTCACTGCCGACCACGTAGAAATCTACTTGCGAGATCGTCTCCGCCAGCGAGTCCGAATCAAGTCTTCCCTTGGATTCAGAGAGAAAGGAGTTTTGCAGCCCGCGACGGTGCACCAGGAGTTTCGCGTCCTCAGGCGCGTGTTGAACGTTGCCGTAAGGAAGAGACTGCTCCCGGCTAATCCATGTTCCGGTGTCGAATTCCCCGTTCGTGTGAAGGGTCTGTTCCGGCCACACTATGTCAGTTGGTCAGAGCAGAAACGAATCGAACTACACGCCCAACCACACTTGCGGAATATCGTGCGGATCATCACGGAGACGGGTCTTAGGGTCTACAAGGAACTGATGTCCATGAAGAAAGACCAACTAGACCTTCCAAACGCGGTTGTTTGGATACCGGACTCCAAGACTCCAAACGGAATCGCTGAGGTACCACTTACGCCTCTTGCCGTTGGTGCATTCCGAGATCAACTGGCAATTGCGGGAGATGGGCCGTTTCTATTCCCCAGCGATTTGAATTCGACAGGACACCAGGTAGCATTGAGGACCGTTTGGCATAAGACTCTCCGACGAGCGAAGGTCCCTTACTTTCGGATTTACGATTTGCGATCCACGTATGCCACTCGCCTCAGTGCGGGCGGCGTAGCCGATGAGTGGGTGACACAATTACTTCGCCAAGGGGATTCTCAGGTCTTCAAACGCTACTCGCAAATGAAACTGCAAATGAATAGAGAAGCTCTGGAGAGAATCAACCGCCAGGCCAATGAAATGCCGTTGGATTCTGGCACAGCGATGGTTCAGTGAAATCTATTTGGCACAGTTTTGGCACAGTTGGAGGCGAAATTGGTCAGATGGAGCAACAGTTCTGTTGGGAAGTCCTTTATAATCTTTACGTACTTCATGTCGGGGCGTAGCGCAGCCTGGTAGCGCGCCTGCCTTGGGCGCAGGAGGTCTGGAGTTCGAATCTCCACGCCCCGACCAATAACTCCTGATTTTTCAATTCACTCTTGTTGATGCCGGTTTCGCCACGGCAGGAGTCGACTGCGAACTACCCTTGATGAACCTACGGCGCGATCTGTCGTCCGGTTGTTTCATTGTGAGATCCTTTCGAGTAGCTCAGCGTGTGCTTGTCCTGTGCCGCAACGGCCATGCTGACCAAGACAGAAACACTTCTTCTTTCTTAGTTCCTATTTTGCAGTCGCGATTATTCGTGGAGGACGACACTCAGAAGTGAACTGTTAACTTGCAGCCCGCCATTGTACTTAATGAAGCCCATCTTCTTGAACTTGTTCATGAAGAGATTCACTCGCGGGCGCGTTGTGCCAATCATTTCCGCCAGCGTTTCCTGCGAGACCTTCGGAAGAATCTTTTGCGGTTGGTCTTCCTTGCCATAACGGGCAAGCAGCAATAAAGCACGCGCTAATCGTTTCTCGGTTGAGTTAAACAACTGATCGACCAGATCCGCTTCAATCCGGATATTTCTGCCAAGCATATAGGAGATGAAACGATCGGAGAATTCATGCTCCCCATGAAGGACGTGCATCATTTCATTTTTTTCGATGACCAGCAGAGTGGTCGCCGCAATCGCGGTGGCCGTTCCCATACGCAGCGGTTGACCTGCGAGGCATCCTTCTCCGAAGAAGTCACCCGATCCCAGAACTGCGACCACCGCTTCTTTGCCGATCCCGTTGACCACCGAAAGCTTCACGCTGCCCTGTTGAATGTACATAACCGTCTTGGCAGCATCACCTTGCGCGAAAACGGTAGATTTCTTGCGAAACTCGACCACCTTCCTCGACACTCCGGCCGAATCAAGGAAAGTCTGAACATTAAAAGGAGTCTTGTCATTCATCTGAATACTTCGCGTAACCGCATTTGCTTTAGTGGTCGTATATGATTTGTATGGTAGCACCAGGTAGGGAATGCGCAACGTAATACGTGAGTGTGCAATATTGCTCAATTCGACAATTCCCAACATGAGAGCCGATTTCGCGCATGAGAAGAGTAAGGCTTGCCGAAGAACTGCCTCTGAACGGAACAACTTGTGTCCGCAACGGCACAGACAGCCGCGTAGCCGTCCCGTAACGTTATTCCGCCCCTCTCGTCTCCGCTTTAGCCAGACAGCGCGTCGAAAAGAGCTGGAAAGCGCCCCTTTCCCGATTCGGTCCGCGAATAGTCCTCAGTCACAACCCCCATTAAACGTCCCCTAACGGACAGCATCAGATTCGAAAATGCTCGATACTCAATCCTCAAAGAATCGAAGGAGACACATGAAAAAGATTTCGATTTCGACAGTTGTCTTGGCATCCCTCATGGTTCTTGGCGCCTCAGCGCAGGCGCAGAACCAGAACGCAATGGACTCTAATCAACCGCGCGCCCATCGGGCGAGCGTGGTCAGCCGCACGACGCGTGCCATCAAGTACGCACACCGCAGCGGCGCAACGAAAATCAATTTCCGCGGCACCGATCTGATGCCGGCAGCGGCAGGACAGGCAAAAGTAGAGAGCAAACGCGGTGCGATGGAAGTCGAGGTGGAATTCAGCGGACTCGATAGACCGACCGCCTTTGGTAATGAGTACCTCACCTACGTCTTGTGGGCCATTTCTCCAGAAGGCCGCTCCGTCAACATTGGTGAAGTGCTGGTCGGAACCAACCATCGCAGCAAACTCGATGTGACCACGGACCTTCAGGCCTTCGCCCTCATCGTGACTGCCGAGCCCTACTATGCAGTGCGCCAACCCAGCAACGTAGTGATCCTGGAAAACGAAATTCGCCCAGACACAGTCGGCACCAGCGAAGCAGTGGATGCCAACTATGAACTCATCGATCGCGGTGGATACATTCCCACCGGCTATAAGTTCGATCCAGTCGTTTTGAATTCCAAATTGCCGCTCGAGTTCTTCGAAGCGCGCAACGCAGTGCGCATCGCCAAGTCCGCTGGCGCGGATCAGTACGCCACGTCCAGCTACGATGACGCGGTCCACCAAATGAAGCAGGTGGACGATCTCGCCACCCAGCATCGTGTCGACAAGAAACCGCTGATTTCTCTGTCTCGTCAGGTTGTACAAACCGCAGAGGACTCTCGCGAAATTGCGATGAAAAATATGGATACCGAACGTGCCAACGCTGACAGAAATGCATCGCAGGCTCGCGAAGACGATGCTACCGAGCAGTCGAGAAAAGATAAGCAGGGACGTCTCAATGCTGAAGCAGCAACGGCAGATGCTAACCGTCGCAGGAACGATGCCGATCAAGCCACCGCTACGGCGCAACAACAGCAACTGAATGCTCAGGCGGACTCAGACCGCAGTCGCGATGCCGCAGCAGACGCCAATAAAGCGGCCGCCGACGCTCAGCAGGGCCAAAAAGACGCAGAGGCAGAGTCAGATCGAAATCGAACTGCCACTGCTGATGCTCAGCAGAACCAAAAAAATGCCGAGGCAGAATCGGAACGCAACCGCGCCGCTACTGCCAACGCTAAACAAGGCCAAGAAGACGCAGAGGCAGAGTCGGCTCGGAACCAGGCCGCCACCGCCGACGCTCAGCAAGGCCAAAAAGTAGCAGAGGCGCAATCAGATCGAGACCGCGCCGCCGCTGCATCTTCGGACCAGCAACTCCAGCAAAGCGTTCGCGACCGTGAAGAACTTCGCGCCCGTTTGCTGCAACAATTCAACGCTATTCTTACGACTCGGGATACTGCTCGCGGCCTCGTCGTGAACATGTCAGACGTTCTTTTCGACACCGGCCAATACACACTGCGCCCGCAGGCTCGTGAGAAGCTGGCCAAAATATCCGGCATCGTGCTTGCTTATCCTGACCTCAGACTCGCCATCGAAGGCAATACAGACAGCGTTGGCGGCGAGGCCATGAATCAGACCTTGTCGGAAAGACGTGCCGGCGCCGTAATGGATTACCTTGCGAAACAGAACATTCCGGTGGCTTCCATGACGTCTCGAGGATTTGGAATGTCTCAACCGATCGCCTCAAACGACACTGCGGAAGGACGCCAGCAGAATCGCCGCGTGGAATTAGTGGTCTCCGGTGATGTAATCGGCACCACCATCGGCACGTTGCCATCAGGCGCGTCCGACAACCATCAGCAGTAGCACGTCACTTCGTATGAACGGATGGGCCCCGCGCGCTCAATAGCAAACGGGGCCCATGCACCGTACCCCTTCGTAGTTTGCAATCAGAATTCTGATCATGGAGGTCAGCGATGATACGTAAATGTGCTTTCGGTGTGTGCGTTTTCCTGATTACTGCGATGCTGTACGCAGCCAATAGAGAACAAAAGCGTCTCGCAAACACGGGTGTGGTTATGCAGGAAATTATGGATATACCGGACAACATCCCGCAAGAAGTATTGGAAAAGGCCGATTGCGTAATCGTTTTTCCAAACCTTCTCAAGGCGGCGTTTGGGATCGGCGGAAGTTACGCCCGTGGTGCGATGGTTTGCCGCACGGGCAAGAAATTCAGGGGACCCTGGGGCGCTCCAGCTATGTATGCACTCGAGGGCGCAAGCATCGGATTCCAAATCGGCGGACAATCCACTGATCTCGTTCTGCTGGTCATGAATGAGAGAGGCGCGAGTTCGATTCTCAGCAGCAAAGTCAAATTGGGCGCCGATGCCTCTGCAGCGGCAGGCCCCGTCGGGCGTGACGCTTCAGCAGACACCGATGCTTACATGCGTTCTGAAGTCCTCAGCTACTCACGTTCGCGCGGTCTTTTTGCTGGCGTTTCGCTCGAGGGTTCCACTCTTCGTCCCGACAATGACGCTAACAGAGATGTCTACGGCCGCAAATTAACGGCGAGAGAAATTGTATTGGAGGGACGAGCCAGCACTCCGGAATCTGGCCGCCACCTCGTCGAAGTCTTGGAAAAACATTCACCACACAATGAATCAAAGGCTTCGGCATCGGACCGCGACTAGTCGTCGCAGCTCCGTTGTCATAGCTGTAGCTCAGGTCCCGTCCCGGCGCCGTATGCCGGGACTGACCTGAGGTTTTTCAGATCAGCAGCCGACGCTTATTTTCATTTGCACTGTCGCGAAACCTCGTCAGTTCCCCAATGATCTGCTCGCCGTAGAGCTCCACCTTACGCTCCCCAAATCCGTGAACACGCAAAAGCTCCGAAAGCGAACGTGGCCGCACTCGGCAAAGCTCGTCGAGTGAAGTGTCATGCATCACCACAAAAGCCGGCACACCTTGTTGCTTCGCCGTAGCTCTGCGCCATTCCCGCAGAATTTCGCGTAACTCTGCTCCATCGGCGGACGCTGCCGCCGCCTTGCCAGCCGTCTGAGATGTTCCCGATGCACTCTGCCGCACGCTCGGAACAGTCGTCGCGCGCGGGGCGGCTGGCTGTGCTTTCGCCTGAAGTGACAGCCAATCAGGTTCGGACCCGCACACGTCGCACGCTCCGCAGGACTTCCACTTCGGATTCTCCCCAAAATGGACGCATATCTGCAGATGGCGGCACATTTTGGACTCCACGAAACCGCGAATTTCGTCGTACCGCTCCCACGCGCGCTTTTTCTCCTCCGCGTCGTCGATCTGCCCGATGAAGTAACTCAGCAGGCCCGCGTCGCGTTTTTGCCAAAGCAGCACGCAATCCGCGGGCAACCCGTCGCGTCCCCCGCGGCCCGCCTCTTGATAGAATTGCTCGATCGATTTCGGCAGCGCCAGATGAATCACCGCGCGCACGGCCGCCTTGTTGATACCCAAACCGAAAGCCAGCGTGCCCACCAGAACGCGCACCTCGTCAGCCATCCACCGCTCCTGGTTCAACTTCCGAACGTCCGCGCCCATCTTTCCGTGATAACCGATCGCCGAAATTCCCTGCTCTTCCAGAAACTTTACCGTCTCTTCGACTCTCGCGATCGTCGGCACGTACACGATCACGTTGCGCTCTGCATAGCTCCGCAGCGCCTTCACCAGCAGGCCGCTTTGCGTGCGCGCATCGCACTGCTTCACTACATATCGTAGGTTCGGCCGATGAAAGCTGGCGATGCACTTGTGCGCATTGCGCAGGCGGAGCTGCTCAACAATGTCGTGGCGAACGCGTTGCGTCGCGCTCGCTGTGAACGCGGCAATGGGCCGGTCCGGGAAATGGGCGCGCAGTGAACTCAACTGCCGGTATTCCGGACGAAATTCGTGCCCCCACTCCGAAATGCAATGCGCCTCGTCGATAGCGAAAAACGAAATTGGGATGCTCTTAAGCCATGCGGCCGTATCCGCCCTCGCCAGCCGCTCCGGCGAAAGATACAGCAGCCGGTACGCGCCCTCGCTCGCGTCGCGCATAATCCGCGATTGCTCATTTGCCTTCAGGGAACTGTTCAGCAACGCTGCAGAAATTCCCATTTGTCCGAGCTGCGCCACCTGGTCCTGCATCAACGCAATCAACGGCGAAATCACGATCGCCGTTTGTTTCGCCAGCAGAGCCGCCGGAAGCTGATAACACAGCGATTTGCCGCCGCCCGTCGGCATCACCACGCAGGTGTCGCGTCCTTCCACCAGGCTTCGCACAATGCTCTTTTGCAACGGGCGAAAAGAGTCGAAGCCCCAATACCGGCGCAATGCTCCCAGAAGTGTGGATTCAGAAATCACGCAGGCAGTATAGGTTCGCGGAGGACCCCAGTCCATGACGGAAGTCAGCGCCAAGATAAGGGGAACAGAATCGCTATGCGCGATCCTAGAAGACTAATGCGGCGTACAGGAATAATCGCTCAAAAAAATAGCCGGCGGATGTGGCTGAGGGACCCTCACCCGCCAGCGTTTTCTCACCCATCTCCGAAAAGATTGGGTAAGAACTTTGGTGGTGGGTCAGTTTGAATTTTCTTGACCGTGACACAAAGAGTCAAAATTCAAACTGACCCATTACCAGAACTCCTTACAGTGGGCCTTCGCCATCGCGAAGAAATTCGTAGCGCTCGATTGCCGCCGCCACTCCAATATCCTGCGGACGGGCTAAATCGGTGCGCACCACGTGGCCCAAGCAGCGGACCTTCACTGGACCGGCCAGCGTCACCTCATGCGGCAGAGTCATGACGATTTCCAGCGGGGCGCCATTCTTCAAATCCTTTGGCAGAAAAAAATAAATCCCACGGGAGCTGACTTCCTTGGTTTCGGTCGACGCCTCACCCACGGAGGCTTCGTTAGTCCAACGAACTTTCAACGGCAATCGCATCATGAAACGGCGTGTCGACCTGCGTTCTTTTTGAGCCAAGAGCCACCTTCCGCGTAAGCAATATCGACAAGCATAGAGGTGCATAGGCCCACACTCAATAGACAACAAGCACCATTTTGCAGAAGACTCCGCTGGTACGAAAGTACTGGACTGCGAAGCCGCGGGAAAATCAGGACTTACGGTAGGTTTCCAAAATATCGTCGAGCGACAGAATCCCTTCCAGTTTCTCCAGGTTCGCGCGATTAACCACCGGCACGACGGGCCAATTCCCCATCAGCCGCAGCGCTTCATCCAACGGTTGGTCCGGATAAAGCTGAGGCAAAGGCCCGCGTCCTGGCGCTTCGCCCTTCGACACGCCTGTTGACGCGCCTGCCGATTCTGCCGCTGCTTGCTGGCGAAGTTCTTCTTGAGAAATGGCTCGCCATCCATCTGCGTGCCGCCACACCAGGAATTGTGAAGACTTCGACGCTTCCGCCTCGCGAAGCAGTTCGGCGGAATCGCCATCACCCAAGACGATTCCCGCTCCAGGCCGCATCGCATCTTCCACGCGCAACGCCGTATGCTCCCGCATCTCTTCAATCGACGGCAGAAAGAACCCATCCTGTCGCGCTAGAAAATCGAATAACGCAACGGGCTGATACCGCCGGGAGATAAAATACGCAATCATATTGGCGATGATCGCAGGGACGATAATGGAATAGTTCCCGCTCACCTCAAGCACCATGAACACCGACGTAATCGGCACACGCAAAAAACCGGCAAAAAACGTCCCCATCCCCACCAGCGCAAACGCGGCAACCGATTGTGCCGGATGATGCACGAATAGGTGCTCCACTCCGCCAACCGCGCCGCCGAGCATCGCTCCGATGAAAAGAGTCGGAGCGAACATGCCGCCCGGCGTGCCGCTCACGAAGGAAATTCCGGTCGCCAGAATCTTGAACAGCCCCAAGAGTAAAAGCATTTTCCACAAAAATTGATCGTGCAAAGCTTGGTCGATGATTGGATAGCCGCTTCCCATCACCTGCGGCAGCCAAATGCCGATAATTCCGATCAGCAATCCCGCAGCGGCCGGCTGAATATATTGCGTCCATCGTGGCAATTGCTTCAGAAGTGGGCGAAAGTAGGCGATGAATTTCAGAAATGCCAGGGAGGCAACACCGCTGACCACCCCCAGCACGGCATACCCGATCAATTCAACCGGGCTGCGAAACTCCATTGCGGGGACGCGAAACATCGGAGCGCTTCCCAGAAAATTGCGCATCACCACCACGCTCGAAATGGCCGCCAGGATTACCGCGCCCAGCACTCCGCCGCTCCACGTGCCAATGATCTCTTCGATCACAAAAATCACCGCGGAAATCGGCGCGTTAAATGCCGCCGCCAGGCCCGCGGCTGCTCCGATCGGCGCGATGAGCCGCTGCTTTTCGCGAGAGAGCTTCAGGCCACGTCCCAGGGCCGACGCAATCCCGGCGCCCATTTGCAGCGAAGGATCCTCGGGACCTAGCGATTGCCCGCTCCCAATCGCCAGCGCGCACGTAACGAATTTTCCGATCACCGTGCGAAAGGGCACGTGGCCGTCGAAAATAAAAACCGCCGCTTTCGTTTGGTTCACGCCGCTGCCTCGTGATCGCTTGAAAACTAGCATCACCAGAAGCGCTACGCCGATCCCGCCCAGTGTCGGCGCCAGCAGCACGCGCAAATGCGACGGTTCCATCGAAGAGCCCAGCAGCCAGAATCGCGTCCATTCAATCGCTATGCGGAAACAAACCACAGTCAAGCCGGAAACAATCCCGATAATGACGGCCAGCAAAAGAAATAACTGGCCTTCGCGCAGAGTGAGCGTCTTGCGCCGCCAGATGTTCCACAGTCGTACGAAGCGGTTCGCCGCCGGAGCATCCGCTGGCATTGGCGTTGCAGTCGCGTCGTTCGCGGCGTTCATCGCTTCCTGCCTGGGAACTTACCCATCAGAGTCAGCGCTTCGTCCATTCCTTGCGGTGCTCCGCATTCTGTCGTAACCGCATCTTCCGTCACGAAAACTAAATTCATCGCCACGTCTATCTGATCGGGATGTCGCCTCAGATTTTCATCCGTCAATTGCGGTTCCAGCGCCTTCGCTTGTACGCCGAGTGTTACCAACTCCGATTGCGGCGCGTCCTTCGCGAAAAGATCTATGCCGCGGCTTTTCGCGCAGAATTGCAAGCGTCCAAATGCTTGCTCGAAATCGCTGCGCGCGCGGTCCCGGCGTTCAGTCTCGCTCAGTCCGGGCGCATTCGGGTCGGCGGACGTGACCATCCGCGAAATATCAAGAGCATGGGAAACGTCGGCATCTTTGTTGCCCAGGCGGCGTGCGCGGTCCAGGTAGCGTTCCGCCTGTTGAAATTCGCCAAGCTGATAAGCCGCGAGTCCGGCTCCCCGCAGCGCATCCTTCGGCGGATGCTCCACCGTCAGCGCACTTCGAAACTCGGATAGCGCGCGGGTCGCATTCCCAGTGCTCAGAAAAAGTTCGCCTGTTTGAGCGTGCAAGGACGCTCCATTGCGTTCAGGAATTTCCGAGGCCAGAGCGATCAGTTCGGCCTCCGCAATGGATGTGTCGCCGCGCGCAATCAGAAAACGGCAAAGCTCCAGCCGGGCGTTCAACCGGTTCGCTTCCGCTTCATTGGGCCAAACTCCGTATATTGCCCCATGGTAATAGCGCAGAGCGTCCGCCTCCGAACCACTGCCGACGGAGATTCGAGCAAGGGCCAGATTAATCGGAGCGTCAGACGGCGCGCGCGCTTGGAGTTCGAGCAAATACGCCCGAGCCTCGCCGTCGCGTCCCTCGGCGGCCAGAGCTTGCGCAAGCTGAAACTGAATTTGAGTATCGTCGGGACTATAGACCAGTGCGGTATGAAAATCGGCGAGCGCCGCGGCGGCGTTTCCTGATTTCAGTTGCTGCTCGCCTGCTTCGAACCATTGCCTGCCGAGCGCGCCCAATTTTTGATGGTAACCACGCGTGACAAATCCGGTAAGAAAAAATAGAACGATAACGATCACTGCTGTCAGTGACAGCACTATCTCTCTCGAGTGAAGGAACGCGAACAACCCGTTGTTGCAGCGCGGGCACTCGCTTGCGCCCGCAGGAAGAGGATTACCGCACTGCGGGCACGTTCGCGGATTATCCTCTCTAGCCATCGCGCACATTCGATTCTAGGATATTGCGGCACGGCCGGGCCGGAACATTTTATGCCTTAAGTTTGATGAAAAAGGAGGCAAGAAGGGTGGCAGACCGGTGCAGCAAGCCGACATCAGGCCTGGTCGATCAGCCGGTGATGAATCGCGTACAGCGCGAGTTCCAGTCGATCAGAAACGCCAAGCTTATCGAAAATATTGTGCAGGTGATTCTTGACTGTCTGCTCGCTGATGAAAAGTTTCTCGCCGATTTCGCGGTTCCGGAAGCCCTGTGCGACAAGCTGAACGATTTCTTTTTCGCGGTCGCTCAGCAACGGTTTGTCCCGCCGTTGCCCTGTCTCTGCGGAGCGCTTGAAAGCGTCAATCACTTCGGCGGTCATACGATTATCCAGCCAGATTTCGCCATCGTGAACTTTCTTGATGCTCTTCAGCAGCAAATCGCTGGCCGACTGTTTCAACACGACTCCGCGCGCGCCCAGTCGCATCGCGCGAACCACGTCCCGGTCATCCTCGGCGGCCGTCAACACAATCACGCGTGTCGTCACGGAGTCGAAATTGATCTCTTCCAGCACTCCCAGCCCGTCTTTTTCCGGCATGCGCAGGTCCAGCAGCAGAATGTCAGGCTTGAGCTTAGCGAGCATGCGGACGCATTCATTCCCGTTCGAGGCTTCACCGACAATCGTCACTTCATCGGTGCCCTCGAACAGTTTGCGCAGGCCATCGCGAAAAATAGCATGGTCGTCTGCAACCAGAACGCGGACAGGCGTTTTGCTTTTTGTCATTTCAGTTCAATGGGATTTCAATTGTCAGACGCGCACCATGCCCCGGGTTTGATTCCACCGTCAGGACTCCCCCCACAGTGCGAGTCCGTTCTTTAATCGAGATCGGACCCAGGCGCAATCGGTCCAGTTCTTCGCTCTCGAATTTCCCCGCAAAGCTGAACCCTTGCCCGTTATCATCGACGACGAGGAAGATTTTCGTGTCGTCTTGCCATAGTTTTACCACGACGTGGCTCGCCCGCGCATGCTTTTTTATATTGTTGAGTGACTCACGATATATCTGGAATACTTCTCGGCAAATCCGGTCCGGTGCCCGAAGGTCGTTCTCCTCAAGGAACAGGTCCACCACCATTCCCGACTCGTCATGGCAGCGTTCCGCGAAGCTATGCATCATTTCCCGTAAATCCGCGCTTTCCAGGCGCAACGGCCGAAGGTCCTTCACCATCTGCCGCAGATCGTCTCCCTCTTCCCGCACAGTTTTTTCCAGCGATTCCAGATCGCTCCCCACCTGCTCGGGAGCCTGCGGCAGTTTGCGGCGCAGAACGCCGAATTGAATATTTAAGCTGAGCAGCGTTTGCAATATCCCGTCATGGAGGTCGCGTGAAATCCGGCTTCGCTCTGCCTCCACCGCCCGAGCGCGGAGACTGCGCAACAGAAACACATTCTCCAGCGGCACATTCAAGTGGCGAACAATGCGTTCGAGCCAGCGCAGATCGCCCCGCGAAAATGGGCGCCGCGCATTCACCAGAATCATCCGTCCAGTAGGATGGCCGGAGGAAAGAATAGTTACAGCCATCGCGCGATTCGCAGCCAACTCTTGCCGCGCCGACGCTGGCGGCACTTCCATCGACTTCGCAGTCGCGCTAGTTTCCCGATGCTCACCTGCCTGGGCTTGCCTGCCGTGGTGGGCGGGCCACCCAAATCCCTGCCCCTTCCCTTCCAGCGAGTTCCAGCACACGCTCAGCGAAAGATCTTCAGCCAAAAAAGCGCCCGCGCGCGTCAGCGCCAGCGTTTCCGGCGGGAACGCGTGGCGCCGGTCCTGCTCGCCTCTCCAGACGAATAACCTGTCAATCTCTTCATCACAAATCACCAGCAACGCGCGCTCGCAATCGAATTCGCGCGCAATCTCGCTTAATACCAGCCGTACAGATTCCGCCAGACCCTTTTCCACGCGGATCATGCTCAGCAGCGATTCGATGAACCGCTCCTCGCCCAGCTGCGTCCGTTCGCGCATTCCCAACCACGCCACGCACAGCCCCGCGAAATAAGTCACCACCGCCAGCCCGCTCGCCCATATTGCCGCGTATTGGCCATCGGCCGAAAACCACGCTACGCGAACGGTCACTGCTACAGCAGCTGCCGCGCTCAGAAAAGCCGCGTCTGTTGCGAACAAATTGTTGGGAACCAATCGGTGAGTGGACTTGCCGTTGCCCGTCCGTCCGAGAGTTGCCATCGCAAAGACGGCGAACAAATAGAATAACCAGAACGGAGCCAACGACGGCGTGAACGCAATAAAAATCGCCAGAGCAATCGCGTCGATTTCCGGAGGAAAATAAACTCGCTCGAAGCGCGCGACTCGCTCAGTCGCCACAACCACAATCGCGACAAAAAAATATCCGGCGAGGAAGATCGTCGCAACGCGAGCCGCGGCGCTTTCCGGAGTTTCCTTCAGAGCGAGCAACGCGAGAACGAGCGCGACGGGGCGCGCCACATTCACCAACTTCTCAAGCTGCCGATTCGCGGAAGCCTCCATTGACATCGCGCCTGACGTTCCCCCATTGGGAAGTCTAGCAAGCCGCGCCACTCCTGCAACGCTGCCGGTGCTTACCAGTAACGCAGGGGAGCAAGGAACCGTGTGTCAAGGTGGTGGGTCAGTTTGAATTTTCTTGATCGTGACACAAGGAGTCAAAATTCAAACTGACCCATTGCCTGTGCCAAGATTTCCAGCTGTGGATTTGACACTGGGGGGATAATCGTCTTAGCAAAAGAAAGCGAGTTCGACCACAGCGGGTACGGGCTCGCATGTCAATCGGCAAAAGGGCGATTTGCCAGAACGTTTCACGCAAACAGAAGTCAGTCGCATTGTGGGCGTCGAGCCAAGCCGTTTGCGCTACTGGCAGAGGCTTCGCCTCGTCATCCCTCAAGCGCGCTGGGGTGAGCGCTTTTACAATTTCAGCGACCTGGTAGCTCTTCATTCAATAAAAGCAATCACTCAGCGGCGAATCCCCGCGAAATCCGTCTGCCGCGCCGTCGCCATTTTGCGCAACGAACGCGGTGAGAGCACGACTCCGATTGGCGAATTGCAGTTATTCCCAAGCGGCCGGCAGATCGCGGCAATTCCTCCCGGCACGGAAAGCCAGGCCATCGAGCCCTTGACCGGACAGTTTCTTCTCCCTTACCACGTTTTCGCGAGCGCCGCCAATCTTCGCCAGATGGATTCTCGAACCGCCGAGGATCTGTTTGAGCAGGCACTGAAATGTGAAGCGCACCCCGAAAAACTCGAAGAGGCCATGCGTCTTTACCGCCGCGTGATTGAATTGCAGCCGGATTGGTCCGAGCCGCACATTAATTTAGGCTGCCTCTTCTTTCAACTCGGCGAATTGGAAAACGCGCGCAATTCTTTCTGCACCGCGCTTGCTCTGGATCCACGCAACGCCGTCTGCCATTTCAATCTCGGCTGCATTCTGGACGAAATCGGCGAGTTCGAAAGAGCCGTCGAGCATTTGAGCCGTGCCATCGAAATCGAACCGGGCCACGCCGACGCGCACTTTAATCTCGCCTCTGCCTACGAAAAGCATGGTGACAAGCAACTCGCTCTCCAGCACTGGATACTCTATCTTCAGCACCAGTCGAATGGACCGTGGGCCGACTATGCCCGCTCGCAACTTAACAAGACGCGTTCACCGCAAACGGCAGCCATCCTCATTCCCTTCCGCCCCAAAAATCAAAACTGAACTGCGCTGCTTGAACATCTTTTCAGCTTTCCAGCGCGCGTATCCTGTGTAATCCCTAGGCAAAATTCCCACTGGCCGCGATTTGCACGATCTTTTACCGTCCGCGCCAGCGTGTTATCATTGCTCCACGCTGGTGAGCGTAGCTCAGCTGGTAGAGCATCGGTCTGTGGCACCGAGGGTCGCGGGTTCAAATCCCGTCGCTCACCCCAATTCTCCTGAATCAAATCGCTTGGATTGCAAAATAGCTTTGTAAGACTCCGGTCTCCGGTACTGCCAGCGCCGAAGCCGTCCGCCGAAAACTTTCTCCTCAGAAAATCGCACCGCTCCGTGTAACATTCCGGTGCCTTCCGTGTATGCAAGGTAGCAGAGGCAATCGATGATTGAAGCGGTCAAGCTGTGCAAGAATTTCAAAGACAAAAAACGCGGCGACATCCATGCCGTCGACAATGTCAGCTTCTTCTGCAAGCCGGGCGAGATTTACGGCCTTCTCGGCGCAAATGGCGCGGGCAAAACAACCACGCTGCGCATTCTCGCCACCATTCTGGCGCCGTCATCAGGTGCAGCTAACGTCGCAGGCTTCGACGTCGTTCGCGAGCCGCAAAAAGTCCGCGCCCACGTCGGCTTCCTTTCGACCGCAACGGCTCTCTACGACCGCCTCACCGCCGCGGAAACCGTCGAATATTTCGGCCAGCTTTTCGGCCTCGACTCGGCCACCATCGAGCGCCGCACCAACGAATTATTCAAGGCCCTCGACATGGACGAGTTTCGCGATCGCCGCTGCGCCAAGCTTTCCACCGGCATGAAGCAGAAAGTGTCCATTGCCCGCACGCTTATCCACGACCCGCCAGTGATGATTTTTGACGAACCCACGAACGGCCTCGACGTGATGGCCGCGCGCTCCATCACCGACTTTATTCGCCAGTGCCGCGACCGCGGCAAAACTGTGATTTTTTCGACGCATGTCATGACGGAAGTTGAGAAACTCTGCGACCGTATCGGGATCATTCACGGCGGCCACATGCGCGCCGAAGGCACGCTCGAGCAGTTGCGCCAGAATTACCGCAAGCAAAGCCTGGAAGAGATTTTCGTCGATGTCTCGGGAGACGCACGATGAACCTCCGCAATTCCCTGATCGTTTACCGCAAAGAGCTCCGCGACATGCTCCGCGACAAGCGCACCATTCGCTCCATGGTCATTCTGCCCATGGTTGCTTTTCCTCTCATTTTCCTACTCATCGGCTACGTCGGCGCGCAGTCCTCGGGCAAACTCAACAGCGAGGTTTCCGTGGTCATGATTCGCGGCGGCGAGGATTCGCCCAAGGTCATGGCCGCATTGCGGGCATTTCCGACCATACAAATCGTGCCCTACAAAGATGACGCAAAGCAGGAAATTTCGGACAAAACCATCCGCGCACTGGCGGAGATTCCACCAGGGCTGGATGCCGCCATCACGAACGGCCACGCCGTCACCATCGATATTAGTTTCTACAAAAATGACGAACGCTCGGAGATCGCCAGCACGAAACTCCAGAAATTTTTCGACGCATACAAATCGCAGATCGCTCGCCAGGCCTTGGCCGCTCGGGGCCTGCCGCCGACCCTTGTAGAACCTTTCACCGTGGACGCGGAAAATGTCGCGCCACCTGCGAAGGTGGGCGCGGCAACCTTCGGCGCGATCATCCCCTATTTCATCATCATCTTCTGTTTTACCGGTGCGATGTATCCCGCGATGGATTTGACTGCCGGCGAAAAGGAACGCGGTACGATGGAAACCATTCTCTCGAGTCCCGTTTCGCGCACGGATCTCGTCATTGGAAAATTCCTGATGGTAGTTACGGCGTCCGTAGTCACCGCCATGCTCTCTCTTGTTTCTCTTGGCCTGTCCTTTAAATACTTCAAAGACTCCTTCATGGCTGCTTCGGGATCCTCCGTTCCTATGAGTATCAATCCCAGCTCCGTCGTTGCCGTGGTCGTCCTCGTTTTACCTCTCGCGGTCTTGTTCGCCGCCGGTCAGCTTGCCGTTGCGCTGCTTGCCAAGAATTATCGTGAGGCGCAAAGCTACATCCAGCCGCTCGTGTTCATCGTTGTCGCGCCGGCCATCATTGGAACCTTGCCCGGCATCGAACTCAACGGAATCACAGCGCTCGTTCCCATCTTGAACACCTGCATGGTCAGCAAAGAGATCATTTCCGGCACCTATCATTGGGGCTACATGGCCGCGGTTTTCGGTATGACCTGCGTTTACGCAGCGATCGGCCTCGCCGCCGCCGTGCGCATGTTCAACCGTGAAGACGTCCTCTTCCGCACCTAGCCCGCATGACTGCCCACAGACCATTCTTGAATGCCACTACCTACGACTTTGTAGCTCACGTCCCGTCCCGATGCATTTGGTCGGGACTGACGTGAGGCTTCTCTGCGCATAGCCACAACCAAAGCAAAACGGTTCGCGTATCCCTCACCGCTCCCTGTGAACGAAACACTCCGTGCTAGAATCGCTGGCGCAATGTCTGACGGCTCACTCATAGATGTCCGCGCACTTTCGAAAGACTTCCGCACCTTTCGCCGCCGCGAAGGCGTCTGGGGCTCGATCCAAAATCTTTTTGTCCGCGATTATTTGACCGTCAGCGCCGTCGACAAAGTCAGTTTCGAAATCGAGCGCGGCGAAATGGTCGGCTACATCGGCCCAAACGGCGCGGGCAAATCGACCAGCATCAAGATGCTCACCGGAATTCTGATGCCCACTTCCGGCGAAGCGCGCGTCAATGGCTTTCTTCCCTACAAGCAGCGCCGCCAGTACGTGAAGACCATCGGCGTCGTCTTTGGCCAGCGCACGCAGCTCTGGTGGGACATCGCCGTCATCGAATCCTTCAAGCTCCTGCGTCGTATTTACGAAGTTTCCGAACGCGACTTCCGCGAGCGCATGGACAAATTCAATCAAATTCTTGGCATTCAGGATTATTTGTACACACCTGTGCGCAAGCTTTCGCTCGGCGAGCGCATGCGTTGCGATCTGGCCGCCGCGCTGCTGCATAATCCACCGCTGCTTTTCCTCGACGAGCCCACCATCGGCCTGGACGTCGTCGCCAAAGATCAGATTCGCAAATTCCTGCGCGCCATCAATCGCGAATTTCAAACCACCGTTTTGCTGACCACGCACGACCTCGATGACATCGAAGAGCTCTGCCGCCGCATTATGATCATCGACCACGGCCGCCTGCTCTACGACGGCCCGCTCGATTTGTTGAAGCAAAAATTGCTGCGCACCAAGCAGATCAAATTCGCCGTGAAAGATTCCGAGCAACTCGCTCGCGTGCAATCGATCGCCCGAGATGGTCTCGACCTCGAACAGGTCGACCAGCTCACCTATCGCATTCGCTTCGACCGCGTGAAAGTTTCCACCTCGGATTTGATTCGCCAGATTCTCAATACCGTTGAAGTTCGCGACTTGCTCATTGAAGACGAGCCAATCGAGGAGGTCGTCAAGCGCATCTACGCTGGCGAAGCCCTTCACGAAGTCACCCTCTAGAGATGGCACGATCTTAATCGAGCACGGCTCCGCAGTTTGGAGGGGATGTTTTCGCTGTCATCCCGAGCCGCCATGCGGCGAGGGATCTGCTGTGGGTGGGAATGGTAATGCTCTGAGGTCTGCTTTTGATGCACTCAAAAGAAGCCCATGCCTGAAAAATCGACTTTTCACATGTCGCCGGAGGAATTCCGCCGCCACGGCAAAGCCGTCGTCGATTGGATCGCGGATTACTACGAGCGCGTCGAATCACTTCCTGTGATGTCGACAGTGAAGCCCGGACAAATCCGCGCGTCGCTTCCGAAAAATCCGCCGGTGCAGGGCGAGTCATTCGAAATCATGTTGAAAGATGTCGAGAACCTGATTCTTCCCGGCATCACCCACTGGCAATCGCCGAATTTCTTTGCATTTTTTCCATCGAACACTTCTTTCCCTTCCATCATGGGAGAAATGCTTTCCGCCGGACTCGGCGTGCAAGGAATGCTCTGGGCCACCAGTCCCGCATGCACCGAACTCGAGACGCATGTCCTCGATTGGCTTGTCGGGATGCTTGGCTTGCCCGAAAAGTTTTCGTCGAACAGCGATGGCGGCGGCGTAATTCAGGACACGGCTTCGAATTCTTCTCTCTGCGCGCTTCTGGCTGCGCGCGAACGCGCCACGAATTACGCTTCGAACGAACACGGCTGCGACGGCCGCCTTGTCGCTTACACTTCCTCGCAAGCCCACTCCTCAATCGAGAAGGCCGTGAAAATCGCGGGGCTCGGCCGCGAAAATCTGCGCCTGATCGACGTGGACGAAAATTTCTCGATGCGTCCCGCTGCACTGGCCGCGCAAATCAAACGCGACATCGCCGCGCACCGCATTCCCTGTTTTGTCTCCGCCACGGTCGGCACCACTTCGTCGAACGCGATGGATCCCGTCCGCGCCATCGGCGAAATATGCCGCGAACATAGAATCTGGCTGCACGTCGACGCCGCCATGTCCGGCACTGCGGCGCTGTGCCCGGAATTTCGCTGGATTCACGACGGCCTCGAACTCGCCGACAGCTATTGCTTCAATCCTCACAAATGGATGTTCAC
>DASRQP010000112.1:0-3455 GCA_035696585.1 Candidatus Acidiferrales bacterium
CACGTCGATCACGGCATTGGCCGCTTCCAGGGATTGCGGCAAGTCAGCGTCGACGGGGTGAACGGCGAGTTTCTGCTGCTCGAATATGCGGAAGACGCCAAAGTGTACGTGCCGCTGACCCGCCTTGACCTGGTGCAAAAATATCAGTCGCTCGGTGGCGCGGAGCCGCGCCTGGACCGGCTTGGCGCGCAAGCGTGGGAAGCGCGCAAATCGCGAGTGCGCAAATCCGTCAACGACATGGCGCAGCAATTGTTGAAGCTGTACGCGGAGCGCAAATCCGTGGAGGGGCACTCGTTTCCCGCGGACACGCCGTGGCAAAAGGAATTTGAGGATGCGTTCGAGTTTCAGGAAACCACCGACCAGGATCGCGCCATTATTGACGTGAAACGCGACCTGGAGCGCGCGCAACCCATGGACCGTTTGCTTTGCGGCGACGTTGGCTATGGCAAGACGGAAGTGGCCATGCGCGCCGCGTTCAAAGTGGTTGCTGACTCGAAGCAGGCGGCCATCCTCGCGCCCACAACCGTGCTGGCGTATCAGCATCACGATACTTTCCGGCGCCGCTTCGCTGCGTTTCCGATTCGCATCGCGATGCTCAGCCGTTTTCAGAATCCGCGCGAACAAAAGCAGATCCTGGCCGAGCTGGAGGCTGGGAAAATTGACATCGTCATCGGTACGCACCGGCTGCTCTCAAAAGATGTGAAATTCCAGGATCTCGGCCTGCTTGTCGTTGATGAGGAACAGCGATTCGGAGTCGGCCACAAGGAGCGCATCAAAGAGATGCGCAAGAATGTGGACGTGCTCACCATGTCCGCCACGCCCATTCCGCGCACGTTGCACATGTCGCTCGTCGGATTGCGAGATATGTCGGTGATCGAAACTCCGCCCAAGGACCGGCTGGCGATTCAGACGGTGGTTGCGCCGTTTGATACGGCGCTGATTCGCCGCGCGATTACCGAAGAGATGGCGCGCGAGGGGCAGGTATTTTTCGTTCATAACCGCGTGGAATCGATTGCTTCGCTGGCGATGATGATCAAGGAGCTTGTGCCAAAGGCTCGCGTCGTCGTTGGGCACGGGCAAATGAGCGAAGGCGAACTGAGCAAAGTGATGATGAAGTTCATTCGCCACGAAGCGGACGTGCTGGTGGCGACAACGATTATCGAAAACGGCCTGGATATTCCGCGCGCAAATACGATTGTCATCAATCGCGCGGACCGCTTCGGTTTGGCGGAGCTCTACCAGCTTCGTGGACGCGTGGGACGCTCGACGCAGCGCGCTTACGCTTATCTGCTTGTGCCGCCGGAAGGCTCGCTCTCCGGGCTCGCGCGCCAGCGGCTTGCCGCGCTCAAGGAATTCAGCGATTTGGGCGCCGGTTTCCGCATTGCCGCGCTGGATCTCGAATTGCGCGGCGCCGGAAATATCCTGGGACGCGAGCAGCATGGGCACATTGAATCAGTTGGCTTCGATTTGTATTGCCAGATGCTCGAGCGCGCCGTCGCCGAGCGCAAAGGCGAAGTGGTGCAGAGCGAACGCCGCGCCACTCTCAACTTGGGATTGGACATCCGAATCCCGGCGGATTACATCGAAAATGAAAGCTCGCGTCTTCGCGTTTACAAGCGGATTGCCGGCGTCGCTTCCGAGGAGACGCGGCAAGAAGTACTGGCGGAGTTGCGCGACCGCTTCGGGACGCCGCCGCGCGCGGTGGAAAACCTTCTGGAATATGCGTTGCTCAAAGCGCTGGCGGAGAAATTATCGGTGGCGGCGATTGACCGTCGCGGCGACCGCGTGGCGATACGCTGGCACGAGGAAACGCCCGTGCGTCCGGAAAAACTGGTGAAGATCATCCGCTCGCGGAAGGACATGCGGCTCGATCCCTCAGGGACATTGTGGCTGGAATGGAAACGCCAGCCGGAAGGAATCGCGGAAGCGATGAGAAACGTGTTGCTTGAACTACAAACGTAGCGATAGAATCCGAGGCTATATGAAAAAACTATCAATTCTGTTTTCGACCGCCGTTGTTGTGTTTGCGCTTCCCGTTTTTGTTCATGCCAGCGGAACTGTGGTCGAGGAAATTATCGCGCGCGTGAACAACGACGTGATCACCATGTCGGATTACTCGAAGGCCCAGGCGTCCCTCCAGCAGGAGGCGGAACAAGAATGCCAGGGCTGTACACCGGACAAGATCAGCGAAATGGTAACGGAGGAAAGAAAGAATTTGCTCCGCGATCTGATTGACCAGTCGCTGCTGGTGCAACGCGCCAAGGATATGGACATCAGCGTGGAGACGGACGTGGTGAAGCGCCTCGACTCCGTCCGCCAAGAGAATAAGCTGCCGAGCATGGAGGCTCTTCAGAAGGCTGTCGAATCGTCGGGAATGAGCTGGGAGGACTATAAGGATCAGTTCCGCAAGAGCATTTTGCAGCAGCGCGTAATTTCGGAGGAAGTCGGCTCGACGGTCCGCATCGGCAGCGGCGAGGTGCAGAAATATTACGACGAGCACAAAAACGAATTCGTGATGCCCGAGGAAGTTGATCTTTCGGTGATTTTCTTCAGCACCGAGAACAAGACGCCCCAAGAAGTGGCTCTAATCCGGCAAAAGGCGGATGGCGTGCTGAAGCGGTTGAAGAGCGGCGACGATTTCGGTGAACTGGCAAAACGGTTTTCCGAAGGTCCAACCTCCGCGCAGGGCGGCGAACTGGGCAGTTACAAGCGCGGCGAATTAACTCCGGATTTGGAGAAGTTGGTGTTTGGCATGAAAAAAGGCGATATGACCGAGGTGATTCCCGCTTCCAACGGCATCCAAATAATCCGCGTCAACCAACATTTTGACTCAGGCTTGCAGCCGCTGAGCAAAGTCGAACAAGAAGTGGAAAATGCGCTGTATCAACAAAAAATCCAACCGGCCATGCGGAAGTATCTGGCGCAATTGCGCAAAGACAGCTACGTGGTGGTGAAGGCTGGATACACGGATTCCGGCGGCGTCTCCGGCGGCAGCGTGATTACTGAGACTCCGTACTCGCCCGACGGGGGCAAAGCGAAAAAGAAAAAAGACGACAAAGCCAAGGATACGGACGACAGCCAATGAAGTCCGCCTTCATTGCGGATTTTCAGGATGGCCAGACTGTAGCCACTCTATTTCTTGTTCGTGAGAAGGAAATACGCACTTCGGCGCGAACGGGAAAATCCTGGCTGCGCGTGGCCCTCGCCGACCGCACGGGAACAATCGAAGCAAAAATGTGGGACAACTACACCGGCCTTTTGGAGACGTTCGCCTGCGAAGACATCGTGCGCGTACGCGGCCGCGTGAAGCTTTACAACAACGCAAAAGAACTGACGATTGAGCAGATCCTGATCGCCGTCGAAACGGATTACGCCCTCGACGATTTTCTTCCGCATACGAAGCACGACGTGGAGAAGCTCTTCGCGCAATTGCGCGAGGCGGTCGCCGGAGTGAA